>CBDVBE010000332.1:0-7746 GCA_965372145.1 uncultured bacterium
CTGAAATGCGGCTGGATTATTGTCGTACCCGTATAATAATAGATACCACTCATAGGAAACGTTGGCTCAACATCTGTTTTGTAGGAATCTAACGCTCCCGGAGGAAGGCCAAGTGCCTCTTCAGGAGTAGTCGGCACTTCAGTTGACCCACAGTAGTGATCAATTTCATTAGAAGTGGGAGCTGTAGTAGGCGGTGTTCCCCGCCCTCCTACCTGACAACTGCCGTCAACAATGACTGGCCCTGATGATTTCACTCCATAAACCCCGGTGCCGACCACAGCAGTCCCAGCAGCATTCCAGTCATTCCCATCAACAGTGATATTACCACTTACCGTGGTCGGCCCGCGTGTTGTCACTGCCGCCTGAATAGAAGGATTAATCTGTGAAATTACCGGATTCAAGGCGCAGACAATATTTACCTGAGCATTTTTTTCTCCAAAGCTACCAAGTGAAAACAGCCATACGGTATCTACATTTGCGTTTGCATCGTAGGTGACTGAATAATTACCACCTTCAAATAACTCCTCCATGAAGATTTCAAGGCAGGTACCGGTTACAGGAGTAAACGCGCCTGTACGGATCTGTGCGAGTGCATGTTCTTTTCCTGCCTCCGCGATATTAAAAACCGAGGCTATCTTTCTGCGTGATGAGATCCGGCTGGCACTGTTTTTTATTGATAATAACGTAAGCATTGAGGTAGAAGCTACCAGAAAGCCAATTATAAGCACTACCAGGAGTGCTGATCCGGTTTCATTTTTTAATATTGGTCTGGATTGTAGTTTCACGGCAATAACCCACTTTTATTCGCACCTTTTCCTGAGAAATGTGACAATTATCACATTTCTCATTACAAGTGTACAATAAAAGGAGAACTAAAACCGGAAACACCATTTCCGTTTTTTCTTTTTAATATACTGATTTATAAACAATTACACTAAACAGTTAAACTGTTTCATGGATTTTATTCAATTGTTGCCGCAGTAATAAAATTAGTGCCAATCCTTAATAAAACTTTGACGAAATTTTATACACCTGTTTTATTTGAAAAAGGTCATGTTTATCGGTAAGGATGCCCGTATCGTTAAACGGTAATGGTGACGGAAAAGATAAGACGAAAAATAGGGAACGGGATTTTTCTAATCTGTTATAGATTCTGCAGGTATTAAGACACTCTTTTTCCTTGACTTATATTAGTTTCTTACTTATAATAAATAGGTATTTTTACTCTTTAAGTAACTTTAATTCTGAAAATTTTCATCAAATACGCAGATAGCAGGAAAATATTTACACCATTTAGAAGAATAGTAAACATATTCTCTTTCCATCATGAGACACACAAAAAATAAAACTCCTACAATCGGTTTAATTACCTCAAGCCTGTATGATCAATATCAGAGTGATATCTGGTCAGGAATTCAGAACCGGGCGCTCCTGCATGGTGTACGGGTTCTCTGTTTTGCCGGTGGCCCCTTTGAGGATCCGAACCCTGGAAACGAATCCCGCAGCGAGTTGTATAACCTGATTAATTCGAGCAATGTAGATGCGTTAGTGTTACTTACCGGTACTGTTGCTGTGTATACCGGTAAAAATGGCATATTAAAATTTTTAAAAAAGTGTTCCGGGATACCGGCAGTAAGTATCGGTTTTCATTTACCGGGTGTACCAAGCGTGGTGGTTGATAATGAAATCGGGATGCGCCATCTTGTCAACCATATGATTGAGGTTCATGGGTGTAAGAATATCGCATTCATAGCTGGCCCGGAAAATAATGAAGAGGCCCAGGAGCGATTAGGTGCATATAAAAAGGCATTAGCATCGCATAACATTCCCTTTAATCCCGATCTGGTGGCACCGGGGAACTTTGAAGTAGATTCCGGCCCGAATGCAGTCCATCACTTGGTTGACAAATTGAAAATCTCTTTTGATGCGCTCATTGGTGTTGACGATAGAAGCATCCTTTTTGCAATCGAACCCTTAAAGCAACGTGGATTTAAAATACCACAGGATATAAAACTTGGAGGATTTGATGATGTCCAGCAGAGCCAGTGCAGTTTTCCTCCCCTATCCACGGTGCGGCAGCCCCTCTTTGAACTGGGCTCTATCGGATTGCAAACGGCCCTTGATTGTTTAAAGGGTAAAAAGGTTCCCCGAACACAGACATTTTCTACAAGTATTGTCATACGAAATTCCTGTGGCTGTTCACCGCTTAATGTTATTTCAGAATTACCTATCGCAGAGAAAAGAAAAAGGAAAAAGAAAACAACTAATCAAAGTCTGATAAAATCACTGCTATATGACCTTGAAGAGAGCTTTTCCTTAACACTATTCCGGTATGGTTCAAAAAGCCTCTATAGAGATGTTGAAAAATTAATAACATTTATTATTGAAACTGTGGAAAAGGAAACAATTGAGGACAGCCTGCTCGAACTATTAAAAGAAAACGTTATTACTTATTTCGATTCCAACATAACCGTATCGGTATGGAAACAGATATTAACTACTATTTTTCAGAAACTACAGCGTTTTATTTCAACAAAAGAGAAACACAGTATATTTGACCTGTTATGGCATAAATCATTATTGACCCTTTTTCATACGGAATTGCTTTTACAGGGGCATTACCAAATCAATTTTTTCAGTGAAATTGAGCTTATTGAGCGCATTGGAGATCAGCTTATAACCTGTTTCAACCAGAATGAAATAAAGGATATCCTTACCGAATCGCTATCGACTCTTGATATAAATGAATGCTATATTTCTCTCTATACAAAATCAACAAAAAAAGCGCGTCTTGCCTATTGTCTGGGGAATTCAGAATTAGAGAAAAAAATAGGAAGAGAATTTCCATCACATGATCTTATTCCCGGCAAATTACCGCCATCCAAGAAGACATCATTCTGTATTCAGCCATTAGTAAGCGAACATGAACAGATTGGATTTGCCCTTCTCGAATTGAAGGGTACCAACGGCTACCTCTATGAGACATT
Organism: uncultured bacterium; assembly: GCA_965372145.1. Lineage (GTDB taxonomy): Bacteria > Fibrobacterota > Chitinivibrionia > Chitinivibrionales > JANQEN01 > CBDVBE01. The sequence continues at coordinate 2,988 of CBDVBE010000332.1, forward strand.
ATCTGAAAAAATCGCCAGCGGAATAAACGGGGCCAGACTAGCTGAAGAGATAAAACGCCAGAACCTTGCTTTACGCGAGAATGAAAGTGAGGATTTACGTATTACCCTCAATTCAATCGGTGACGCAGTCATTGCGACCGATGCGCAGATGAATATAATACGTATGAATCCAATGGCTGAAGAATTAACCGGCTGGGCCATCACCGATGCTATTGATCATCCCCTCTTTGAAATCTTTAACGTCTCCAAAGGAGAAGTTCGCAGGGAAGTGACAAAGAGGCTTAAGGAAACTCTTGAAAAGGGCAATGTTGTCGCTACCGAAGATTTAATACTTTTCTCAAAAGAGGGGTATGAAAGACATATAAATTACAGCGGCGCACCTATTCGTAATATAGATGGTACTATTGTTGGTATAGTCCTTGTATTTCGTGACATAACTGAACAGTTACGAATGCAGGAACAATTAAACCATTCACAAAAAATGGATTCTATCGGACAGCTTGCCGGTGGAGTAGCGCATGACTTTAATAATATGCTCTTCGGCATTTCCGGTGCTGCGGAACTTATCCTGATAAAAGCAGCCAGGAATAAGGACGTTAAAAACTTCGCCAATACAATAATTGACGCTACTGAGAAAGCTGCTGAATTGACCCAGAAACTTCTCGCCTTTTCACGAAAAGCAAAAATTCAATCGATACTTCTCGATGTACATCCCTGTATAACGCAGGCACTACAGATTCTCATGCACACCATTGATCGCCGAATTAAAATTCGCAGTGAACTTAAAGCTGATATTTCTACAATAAACGGTGACCCGTCTCAAATTCAGAATCTGTTCCTTAATCTCGGCGTCAACGCCCGTGATGCCATGCCTGACGGTGGTGACTTGACGATAAACACCTCTACGGTGACTCTCAGCGAGGAATTCTGCCGTTCTTCACTTTTCCATATTGAGCCGGGCCCCCATATTGAAATCAGTGTGCGTGATACCGGAACCGGTATGAGTAAACAGACGCAGAACCGTATGTTCGATCCATTCTTTACAACAAAGGATATTGGCAAAGGCACCGGTCTGGGACTTGCAGCAGTCTATGGTATCGTTCGGGATCACAAAGGAGCCATTGCAGTACAAAGTAAAGTCGGTAAAGGTACAACCTTTCAGGTCTATCTTCCAATCACCCAATCAGCAAAGACCTTTAAAAATCAGGATAGAAAAATTATACAAAAAGGTTCAGGCTGTGTACTGATAGTGGATGATGAAAGTATTGTCAGAAAAACACTCGACGGCTATTTAACGAATCTCGGTTATTCTACCATGCTTGCAGAGGATGGTAAAGTAGCCACTGACCTGGTAAAAAAATCCCCGAAAAAAATCGACTGTATAATTCTGGATATGATTATGCCTAATATGAATGGTGTTGAGACTTTCACGGCAGTTAAAAAATTAGTCCCGGATATGAAAATTATAATTTCATCGGGTTTCAGTCAGAATGCCGATGTAGACAGTTTAATAGCGATGGGGGCAGTTGCCTTTATTCAGAAACCCTTCCGCCTCGATACCCTCAGTGAAGTATTATCCAAAGCGTTGAAACGGGTGGAGACGGTTAATTAGTGTCTCACCCTAGCCGAACAACCAATTCTATAAATATATTAAAAAAGGGCGAAAACCTTTCGATTTCCGCCCTTTCCTGATGTTTCTATATTGATATTACTTATAATATCATTTGTTTTTTTTATAGCCAGGATTATCCTCTCTAAGTGCAATCGAATGACCTGACTTTTTATCAGGTACTTGTTAATTCCTACACAATTCCCCGTTAAACAATGTTTTATTTCCGCATTTATCTTTCGTGATTGTATCTTAAGAATCTTGCCATAAACAGGGAAGGATTACTTTAAAAAGAAAGGCGGGAGAAAACAGACCCCATCCCTTCTACAAGAAAAGACCTGTATCTCCCTAAAAAGACTTTTAGTAAGATATTTTATATACCGCCCTGGAATCAAAGAGTATTTGCAAAAAGGTAAGACTCTTGTTATAGCGCGTCCATCCACCTGCCCTCTTTGTAAGACGCCAGATCGTTTAATTGGTCACGGCTGGTATGCACGCCGAGAGCTTGAAGTGTGCTATGAGAAGCTCTATGGAACATTTTATATATATCGTTTTTTGTGTAAGGCCTGTAGACATACGCTATCGATGCATCCTGATTTCAGCCACGCCTACAAGCGTTATGCACTTAATCTGGTCATTTTTTTACTCTGTGAACGTTTTATAGAACATTGCAGCCGTTATGAATTGTGTGACCTGCACGATATAAGCCCGAGAACACTCCAGCGCTGGGAGCGTGGCCTTGCTGACAATGAACCAATAAAACATATATGCTTCTTTCCGGGGAGTCGTTCTCCTCCTGACACACTGCTTGCAGCGCAACTTCTTGCACACTTTTAAAAAATGGGTAATGGAGATGCTGAAAAATGGGCATCGGGGGCCATGCTACGTCTTGAACACGATTTTCAGTGCCGGTTGTATTAAAAATTATATAATCATCTCTAATCACCCCCTCATAGTTACAGCCACCAACCTGATTTTTCCCGAACTATCCCCTGATAGAACCCAGATTACTTTCCCCTACTGTTTCCACCCACAGAAAGCGCTCTTACGCGGCAGTTCTGTTCCTCCTATTTTAATCGAAACAATTAACCCACAGGAGGTTTATCGTATGAATGATATGCAACGCGAACAGGTTGGTCTGTTTCGATTTGGTGTTATCGGAACATTGATTTCCGGAGAACTTGCACACGGGGAACTTAAAGCCCGTATTCAGCAGCTCTGCTCCCGCCGTTACACTATTCCATTTTCACACAAGACGACTATTGGATTCGGTACGATTGAAGAGTGGCTTCATGATTACCGAACCCGTGGTTTGGAGGGGCTGATGCCGGCGGTACGCAGTGACAAGGGATGTGTAAGGAAAATGCGACCTGAACTCAAGGAAGCCATTATTGATTTGAAGAAAAATCATCCCAAACTCTCGGTCCGTTCGATACTGAGGCATCTGGTGGAAAAGAATCGTATGAAACCAAATGAAGTCTCCAAAACCACCGTATACCGGATTCTTGGCATTGAACTGCCGAAACGTCTTTCTTCAGTAACCGGAAAAGAACAGAAACGCTTCGTGCATCGCTACCCCAATCAATGCTGGCAGGGCGATGTTATGCATGGGCCGTATATCAAAGACCAACAGTGTGGTAAGGCAAGAAAAACCTACCTCATTGCGTTTATTGATGACGCGTCACGACTGATTGTCGGTGCCCAGTTCTTTTTTGCCGAGACCACTGCCAATATCAAAACCGTTCTGCGGCACGCTGTTCTTACCTATGGTGTTCCGTCAAAGCTCTATCTGGATAACGGCCGTAATTTTTGTGCGGATGATATCCGTATTGCCTGCGCAAAGATGAGCACGGCTCTTATACACACGACGCCGTACTATCCCCAGGGAAAAGGTAAAATCGAGCGCTGGTTCAGGACAGTACGGTCCGGCTTTCTCCCATGGCTTAAAGACATACACTCACTCAATGAACTCAACTCCTGCTTTAATGCATGGCTCCAGGACCAGTATAACCGGGAAGCTCACAGCGCTTTAGAAAATGCGACGCCCCTTGATACCTTCCTCAAAAGGGTTGAGGGAAGGCTGAGGCGGTTGCCGAAACATATCAATGAAACAGAGCTTTTTTGCAGAAAAGAAACACGAATAGTTGCCAAAGACGGCACCTTCAGAATTAATAATATCCTTTATGATGCTGAAGAACAGCTTATCGGCAAAAAAATCAATGTGCTCTTTGACCTTGATGATCCCACTCACACCGTAAAGGTCTTTGATGGAAACTGTTTTATCCACTCTGCAACTCCCATAGATTATATCGCCAATGCACAGTACAAAAGAAAAAAACTTAACCGGTAATACACATGAAAGGAAATAAACACAATGCTGAAAGCAACCTTTAATCTCTCTGTGGTTCCCTTCGCGAAAAATATCTCCGCACAAGACCTGTTTATGCATGAACAGTTTAATGAAATGGTCCAGCGGCTGACAATGCTGTTCAACAACCGGGGTATCGGGCTTTTTACCGGTGAAGTCGGCTGTGGTAAATCCACCGCCATCAGAACCGCCCTGCAATCAACCAGTCCACAGACCCATCGCACTGTCTATCTCTACCGCGGCATGGATGATCTGGGTAGTTTCTACAAACAAATCGCCGTTGAACTGGGCATCATACCGATGTTTAAAAAATCTGACGTCGCCCGACAGGTCATCTCTACAATCGCGGAACTCTATACCCAGCAGAAAGTCATTTCTGTACTGGTTATTGATGAAGCGCATCTGCTTAAACCTGACATCCTCGATGAAATACGTCTTCTCCATAACAGCGATTTTGACTCTACCGATTATCTCGCAACCGCCCTGATAGGACAGCCACCCTTGAAAAAAATGATGACCTACAACAAATTCCTGCCACTGCGCCAGAGAATCTCCGTTGCCTACCATCTTAACACGCTGTCAAAAAATGACTCCTATAAATACTTCGAACATCAGCTCGCACTTTCAAAGGCAAACGTAAAAATATTTTTGGATAATGCAGTCGAAACTATCGTCTCTGCCGCTAAGGGAATACCACGCATGATTAATACTATCGCACTCAAAGCTATGACCTCCGCTGCACACAAAAAAATGACAACCGTTGACCAGGAATGCGTCATGGA
>CBDVBE010000333.1:0-7700 GCA_965372145.1 uncultured bacterium
CATTGGAGTTATCGATAACAAACTCAGGCAGATTGTGATTATTACTATAGAAATATTCTTACTTTTTTTCATGTTTACATTTTTAAGTTAAACTGTTATTTTGATTCGGCTTTTCAGAAAGGGCCAACGCTTTCACCAGGTTATTAACCGTCTCTTCCTCCATTTTTTTCCTGGCTTCTTTTGCACTGGATGCAATATGTGGTGTAAGTATCGTATTCTCCTTACATGACAACAATGCACCGCGATAGGGTTCTTCCTCAAACACATCCATGGCTGCAAATTTTACTTTCCCGGACTCAAGCTCCTTCAATAATACTTTTTCATCGATTAACCCGCCTCTGGCAGTATTAATTATAATCACGCCATGCTTCATTATATCAAATGCTTCCTGCCCTATCAGATGGTAATTAGTTTGATTTACAGGTACATGGAGGCTTATAATATCAGATTTTTTCAAAAGTGTATTAATATCTGTCATTTGGCAAATTTTATGGTTTTTAAAAGAAATGTCGAAACCTATAACTTCACATCCAAATGCTTTGAGAATTTTTGCAACATAAGTCCCTATCCTGCCGCAACCTATTAATCCTACTGTTTTTCCATTCAATAATGCCCCCTGATAACTCTCCCAAATATTTTTACGAATTTTTTTATCAAGCGAATAGATATTCCTTAAGGCTGAAAGTATAAATAAAATTGTCAATTCAGCAACCGGGACAACCGGGGCATCAGGTGTATTAAATACCTGAATTTTCAAATCTTTTGCCGCGGCCAGATCAACTGAATCAAGCCCTGATCCACATCTTGAGATAACTTTCAGGTTACTACTCCGTTCCATTACACTCCTTGTAAGCGGCTCAACCCCTGCCGCAATTGCATCCGGATTGGTTTCACCAATAAGATTTAGTATTTCCTCTTCAGTAAGCTTTCTTTTATATGGGTTTTTTATCACTTCATACCCTTCAGGGAAAGGAGCATTAAAAGAAGATGTTGTACACAATACTCTCATATTTTTAATTTTTTTACTGAAACAAGTTTTTCTGACATTTCCCTAATATAAAGTGTATCGATACCGCAGGCTATAAATAGGTATCCGTTATTAATATATCCCTGAATTTTTTGAACCGTAGGATATATATCATGTATCCCCATGGTTACATTATATTTTTGTGCCCTGGAATGGATTAAGTTTAGAGCCTGCTTAAATTCCTTGTTATCAAACTGTCCGGGAATATTCATGGAACCGGACAAATCGTAGGGTCCAACAAAAACGGCATCAATCCTTTTGTTACTAAATATTTCATCAAGGTTTTTAATGCATCAATATGTTCAATCATAATTCCAATAAAAAGGTTTTCGTTGGCATTGTGGAAATACTCTTCGGCAAATGCTCCGTATCCATTCGCCCTGGGCAAAGCAAACGACCGGATACCTTGTGGAGAATAGCTCGCGTAGGCAATAGCTTTTTCCACTTCTTCGGCAGAATTGACCATTGGTATAATAATACCTTTTGCTCCCATATCCAGGTATTTTTTAATTACGACTTCATCAATTTTAGGTATCCTGATAAATGGTTCTGCACCATGCCTTTCAATAGCTATAAACATGTTTTGGACGGTCTCGTTATTAACAGGGGAGTGTTCTGCATCTATACATACCCAATCAAAACCTGCCTGGGCCATAATTTCTGCACAAGTTACAGAAGCTGTCATTACCCATCCTCCGAGAGATGGCTTGTTTTCCTTTAATTGAATTAACACTTTATTCATTATTTCCATGATTTATTTATTATAATTATTATTGCACTCATCTTACCATTTTTGTTTTCTATTTTACACTTACGATACGTTCAAAGACGCCCGGTTCCCATGAATCTTTGAATTTAAAAGGCAATTTCTCTTTCGCCAGTTTCTCAAATGCTGTTCTGTCAACATCAATAAACCTTACTCCATGTTCTACCAATTTCCTTTTATACTCTTGTTCATACTTTTGAACAAGGCCATTTTGATAGCTTGCCGCTTCTGAAACAGCTTTTATAATTATTTCCCTATGTTCTTGCGAATACTTCCTGTAGAACCTGTCACCTACAGCAACTGCATAGAAACCAATAAGATGCATGGTGTTCATTACATAAGATTGTGTTTCGTACAGATGGCTTGTATAAATTACCTCTAAAGGATTCTCCTGTCCGTCAACAACCCCTTGTTTTAATGCCATAAACATATCGGAATATGCTATTGGCGTTGGATTAGCTCCGAAAATACCCCATGATTTTATATAGATTGGTAACTCAGGCACCCTCATTTTTAATCCATTCAAATCTTCAGGAGTCCGGATTTCAATGTTTGTAGTAGTTAGATATCTTGGTCCACGATGTAAATAGGCAAGAAATCGAAGCTTACATTTATCAAATATCCGTTGTTCTATTTCTTTCCCTATTTCGCCATACATCACCTTATCTAAATGATCATAATCGCGGAACAGGAAAGGCGCTTCAATTAGTCCGTACTCAGGTATGTACCAGCCAATTACTGCGGTCCCCATAATAACAATATCCTGAGATCCCAAATTGAGCCCTTCTATCAGTATCCTGTCGTTTCCTAAAATCCCATTGGGATATAACCTCGTTTTGATTTGTCCATTGGAATATTTATCAACTAACTCACCGATTTTTAGTGCAGCCTCGTGCGAGGTACCACCGGGTGCCATTACATATGCAATTTTTAAATCCTGCTTACCCTTTTTCTCCACGTTGCACGAAAACATCATCAACAGGCTTAAGAAAATCACATACCATAATCGGTTTTTATGAAGAATCATTATTATATTATAAGTTAAAGTTCCATTCATAAAATCATTTACCTCCGTAAAAATTCAACAACCACATAGGAATCTCAGGAACATAAGCGCACAAAAACATCACCGTAAGAATAATAAGGTAAAAAGGCCATATGTCTTTTAATATTTCTTTTACAGATATATTTCCAGCTCCGGCTATGACAAATAGCAAAATACCAACCGGAGGGGTAATTAAACCCACCATTATAGCAAGCTGAAATACAACACCAAAATGTACCAGGTCAATTCCGAAATTATTCAGTATTGGTAACAAAAGAGGCGTCAGAATGATCATAATGCTGCCACCTTCCATTATCATTCCCAATATAAGAATTAACGCCAGAACTACAATCAAAAACAGGTGTTTTTGGTCTGTAATTGCCAAAAAACCATCTACAAAAACCTGTGGTTCCACTTCACGGGAAATTACCCAGCCAAATGCCGAAGCACAGGCAATAATTACCATTATTACTGCTGTTTGTTTGGCTGTTTTTGCCAATATCCGGGGCAAGTCTTTCCATGTAATACTTTTATAGACAAACAGGCTTATAAAAAGTCCATAAGCAACCGCTAAAACACCTGCTTCGGTAGCAGTTACAATTCCGGTCATTATCCCACCGATAATTATCACGGGCATTAACAGCGACCATATCCCTTCTTTAAAACTTATGGCTAATTCCTTAGTATTTCTCTTTTCCCCCTTGGGATATCCCCGCTTTTTTGAAATAATATAACAGACTACCATCATTAGGAGCCCCAACAAAATACCGGGTACAGTTCCTGCGACAAATAATTTTCCAACAGAGGCATTGGATACTGAAGCATATATTATAAATCCTATGCTTGGCGGGATTACAGGCCCTATTGTTGCCGCTGCGGCATTCACTGCCCCTGCAAAACTTTTTGAGTATTTTTCTTTTTCCATTGCCGGAATCATTACTGAGCCAACTGCAGCTCCGCTGGCAATAGCAGCTCCCGATACAGCAGCCATTATTATATTTGTAACAACAACAACAAATGATAACCCTCCGCTTACCCTGCCTATTATTGACATCGCAAAACGGATCAACCGGTCTGTAATTCCTCCGGCATTCATCAGTTCGCCTGCCAGTAAAAAGAATGGCAAGGCTACCATGATAATTGAATCGGCACCCACACTTATTTGCTGAGCTACAACCATTACCGATACATCAGTTTTAAATATGATATAGATCAACGCACTAATTCCAATCGCATAGGCAATACGAACGCCTAACACCAAAAGAATTAGCATTGATATTATTAGCAAAGCCATAATTATTGTTTTGTGGTTTTCAATTCAGACACCTCTTCCCTTAATCTTTGAACACTATACCATACTCCCAACATTGAGGTTAATGGCAATGCACCATATAAAACGATATTAACAGGCAAGCCCAATGCACCGCTTTGTAACCCCCTTGAATGGTACACCCAAAACAAGCCGGTTACTACAATAGATGCAAAGAATACAGTTATCAAAACCTGATTGAGTATTCTGATGTATTTCATATATTTAACCGGTAGAAGTTCGATGAAAAAATCTACGGCAATGTGTGATCGGTTTTTTATTGCCAGCGCCCCTCCCAAAAACGTTAACCAGACAAACAGATACCGGATTAATTCTTCACTCCATGAAAGAGAATTATTAAAGATATAGCGGAACACTACCTGGGCGAACATAACACATACAATTACACCAAAAAGTAATGCTATTGCTTTATCACCCAGGGTTAAGAGTTGATGCTCATTCATAGATCCTTGTATCTTTTTCTTCATTTTAATTTTATTTATCAGGTCCGTAAAAACCACAATATCTATCCCATAAATCTGCTGCTCTGTCCGGGGTATCAACAACAGTAATTACTGCAAGACCTTCTGAAGGAAGCTTTGAAAATATCCAATCCATATCCGTTTCAGGTATATCACCCCAAATAATCATCGGTTTTTTCGATAGTATCTCTTTATGAATATTTAATAGTTGCTCAGCGGATGGTCCTCCGGCATCGATATGGATTTCCAAAGCATCAAATCCCATGTTTACATAATGTTTGTATGGAGTATAACCCACTGTGTGTTGGTGCATGATACAATGATCGAAAGCAGCAATGATCTGCTCGTCAAAAGGTTTAATGAATTGTTCATACAGTTCAGGCGACAGCAATGCTGTTGCATCTTCCTGATGCCAGATAGTTCCTTCCGGAACCCATGCATTATAATAAAAGGATCCTATCCCCCCATGATATGCAGGTATGATGTCCATTTGAAATTTTCCGAATTTAATCCATAAATCGGTCAATTTCCCGGCAGTTGCAGTAACCTCGTCAGGTTTTTCAATCATTGCGAAAATCAGCTCGGTATCCCCATAGAGCAGTGCAAGCAGATCGGCGATGCCACGCATACGTGTTGAACCGACTGGCCATCTCCCCATGCTTTTCTCAGCTGCTTTTTCGATAAATTCTCCAGCTTTTAATACCCATGGATTATCCTCCCTGTAGATCGGGATCGATTCAGGCCCACAAAAAAATGTTGGTTTTTCTGCATGAATAGAACCTGATTTATAATCATTGAGAAGGATTTCACATCCCAGTATTGCTTCAAGCCACGGAATACCCCAAAAAGCACTTGCACTCCATATAAAATCACCCCCGCATTTTTCATGGATATCAAATAGCCGTTCAAAATCATCCAGAAAAGGTTCTACCCGGAAATGATCAGGGGTCAATTCTGCTTTTTCAGGAATTGTTTTTGCTGCATTATATCGATGCATAGGATATTCACTGCCATGAAAAAAGCCAAAAAGCGGACGCCGGTTTTTTTTACTGTAAAATTGTTTAAATAATTCTACACGATCATCAATGCTTTTATATAATGGGATACTACCCATAATTAAATAGATTAATGAATTTGTTCATGATGCATTTATCTTGCTTTTAATAATCATTCGGGAACTTTCATGCCATGGAGCACTTCGGATGTGATATATTTTCCCAACAGAAACCCCTTACGATCCGGGTACCAGAGTATATTTCCTTCTGTCCCGTGAGTCATGCTGGGGTAAGTTGCAGCCTCAAGCCTTCCCAATCCATCCGGCCCCCAGGGAATAGCGTTATTGTCAATGAGCAGTCGAGGGGGGCTCCACCAGATCGGTTGTTCTGCCTCAGAACGATACTCTCCTCTGGATACAAACGCCGGGCGCCGATTGTGACCATCCCAGCGACCTTCCGCACCGAAAACGTAGCCGTCATTATTATTGAACAAAAACATATAATCACCAGAATCTAATGCAAAGACCGGACAGGGAGTCACCGGATTCAACATAAAAACGCCTCCGTCTTTGTATCGCATCGGTTGCGGCGACGACCAGGTTTCACCTTCATCTGTTGAAACGGCATACCATACCTGCCCCTGGTTTGTACGCATGGTCATAAAAAGCCTTCCGTCCGGAAGATGCACCATGTAAGGCTCCTGGGCAAAGCTGGAAGAAGGACAATTCTCATGCGGAACGATAATGGGATTGTCCAGGTTTAACCATGTAAGTTCAACGTTAGCGGCATCGGGTATTTTACTGAGGTTTTCGAATCGCATGAATTCGATATGTGAATAGCGCTCCTTGATTCCGGATGCACCGCAGGGAATATCAGGATTGTCTGCCCAACGTGTGAATCCAAGAAGAGCACTTCCGCTCTTTGTAAAGGTGGGGAGGGAAACAGAAATCCACTTGGAAGGAAATTCAGTATCCGGGTTATCGATATGGGAGCGGGGAAAATTCAGATCAGCCGGGGCTGACCATGTTACTCCACCATCATCTGATGTCCGGCACCGGAAACCGCCACAGAATGAGCCTGCCCCTGATTTAGGGCTATAGTTATAAAACAAATAGATACGACCCGATGGACTGAGCACAGGGACCTGCCAGGCAGCTGTTCCACCTGAGCCGACTCCTTCTCCGTCAATGTACAACGGTTCCGACCATGTTTTACCCTGGTCTTCACTTCTGCGACACACTATTCGATGCAGATGGGGATCAAGACGCTCAGAAGTCCACGTAGCAAGCAAATTACCATCGGCTGTCCTGAGGACATTGATTTGCTCGTTGAGCCAGAAGAAATCGGGGTCGGTCCACTCACGCTGTATGCCACCTGTCGGATCGTGAATAACCAAATCCGGTTTTGTTCGTTTAACCTCATCCGGAGAGGCTTTGTTAATCTTTGGGTTGCAACATGTCACCAGAATCACTATTAAAAACAATTCTGTAAAAATTATAATTTTTTGTACCATAGTATTCTCCAATTTAATATATTAATTTCTAATTTCTTGTTTTGACTACTTATAAACAGGTAAAATATGAATTGCCATTCCATTATTTGCCCTTATCATGCGATCAATAACTGAACGATTGTTTACCGTCATTCGTTCAATACCGACATGGGTGACTGTCATGACTTCAGGGTCGTCATAATAGATAGTGGCTTCATATTCTTTATTGGGAGCAAGAAAATTCAATTCGATCTCAACTTGTCTGTCGGTCTTACCATTTATGGTCCCAATAAACCAATTATCACCACTTCTTCTTGCAACAGTACCCAACACACCCACTTCTGAATGAATGACCTTTATCTCATCCCATACTGTGGGAACATTATCAAAAAATTCCAGCTCCGGTACTTCCTTGATATGTCTTTTACTACCGCCGGCACCTTCTCCCTCCGGATCGGACCCTTCCGGTCTGTCATACCAGTAAAGGAATTGCCAGGGGCTGTAGATGCAGACTACTTTGGCCAATTGGGAAGCATGTGAACCCATTTTCTCATGAACCCGGGGTGCAAAATAACAGTTGGTCT
>CBDVBE010000334.1:0-7693 GCA_965372145.1 uncultured bacterium
CACTTCCTTCAACAAAGAGGCTTCCGAATACGGTCAGGCCGGTGAAGGATTTGAAGACAAGGGCAGCACCTGCTTTTATGACCGTTTCTTCGCCGCTTGATATGATAATGTCTTTTTCGATAATGTAGGGGCTGTTGAATGCGTCAAGGGTCATGCCGCCGATGTTTCCAGAGAGGGGAGTACTGGAATGAGAAGAAAGGGTTAATGTGATAATGATTATCAGGACTGTCAGAAGTTTTATTTTCATTGTTTTAAGCAATACAAGTTTAATTTAAGAATCCAGAAGCCCATTGATTATTGGTTTGCCAAGTTTTTTCTCGAAGTAGGCCAGTTTGCGATACATAAAGAACCCTCCTGCTACAATCTTGGTAAATCCAAGAGATGCAAGAACTGATAGTACCCATCCAATAATAATAGGTATGGTATAATCATGTCCTTTTGAAAAAATAATAGCAATACCACCACCAATCGGCGAAACCATATAGATTATTGAAGTAAGTGCTGCATTTGAGTACTTTTCCCCCGATTTCTTCTTAATATTATATTCATCCATATTAAAATTATTTAAAAAATCATATCGACCATTTTTTTGGTCAAGTACTGTGTTTTCATTGTGGTAGCAGTGGCTGTCCCAAACATGGCCATAGTATCGATAGTAATGTCTACATAAGAATATTCCAGTAACAATTAAGAATGTGCTTTGTATAAATAAACCAATAATACCAAACAACCGAAATACACAGGCACTTGCTAATACAGTAAAAGAGTATAAGAAAAGGGCAAGTACTAAAAACAAAGCAAAAAGCGTGTACATTGAACGTGTTAGAAACAGGCTATAAATAGAAAGTGCCACTATGTATAGTATACTCCACGGTATAATTGGAACAAGAGTCCAAGAAAACCCATCTATAATTGGCCATGTGCAAAAACTAAAAACAAAAGCAGCAACCGGTACCCCTAATAAAATACTATAAATAAATTTTTTTTGAACAATTTTCCATGTTTTATTGTCAATTTGGTATTTGTCTTTTAATCCCATTTTATATCCCTATTCTCATTCGACTTAGATACATATGCTCAATAGTTTTTTCCAACTGATAATACATCCTTCCCAAAGGTTCAACAACACTATCCTGCCAGGCATCTTCAAGAAAAGAGCCAGTTTCTCGACCTTTGCCTTGCATATATTCGGTAACACCGAGTTTTGTATCCAGAAAATCTATACCTAAACCCACAAATACACTTATTGCTATTGTACCAATAATTACGACTGATACAGGTATTGTAAGAGTGATGGCTGACAATACCAAAGCCGCCAACCCCGCCGTAACAACACTACCAATCACCACCTTCAAAGCATCCATACCGAGAGTAACACACAAATCCTCAAATTGTTTATTTTCATCTTCGCTTAATATCCAGTCCGCAATATCAATGGCACCAACAATAAGTATTGTAACAGCATTTCCCTTTATACCTGATTTCAATTTTCCTGCAGCACTGAGATTGATTACTTTTGGATTTGTAACTCTGTAACGAGTACCGGTATACCATTTTCTTAAACCATTATACCCGCGAAAAACGACATATTCTTTCCCTTTAACAGTTTTAATGTAAAACTTGCCTTTAAACCCAAAATCCTTCAAAACCTGCCTGTGGTTCCAAAGTGCTTTTCCGGTGGTCGCACCGGTAGGAACTCCTTTCTTTGCTGTCCAGAATTTATCTCTCTCAACTTTTTCTTCATCCGCCTGTTCTTCGTAATTTTCACCAAGCAACTGATTAGCGATATCTTTACATTGTTCATCTGTAAGCAAGTCAATTTCTACAGGGCCATCCTTAATACCAATCGGGTTTTTCATTTCCTGTGAAAAAAGTAATGTTTCATCATCCTCAGAAACCTGAGAAAAGTTAATATTATTCAAATATGATGTGTCACCGTCTAATTCTATTGACGGAATTTTCTTTTCAACTTTTGGATAATAAACAAACATTTTTACCGGGTCAAGATTTGAAATATCTATAAAAGATTTCAATGGAAGCTGAATGGGATTATTCGTACTTCCGGCATCGGGAAACAGGTTGAAAACCGGCTGCCGGGCTGTTTCCGGAATCTGTACGGTAAATTTACGGTTTCGGGGTAATTCAGTAGTCTGGATTACATCTTCAGACAACTCTCGACAAAGGTATCTTTGCAAAATATCATCGCTGTCAATTTTTATCCTGAGATTATTATCTTCCTGCTGGTCTCCCGTTGCTACTAAGATTTCAACCGGACGCGGTTTTGCTATTCGGATTGTATAACTTTTTTTTCCTCTCAATTTTACTTTTTCATTGTTATAAATTTTTATTACCTCACTATCATTTCCCATAAGAAACCCTTTTGGTGTGATGTGTATAATGTTTTCTTACTTCTGACACTCAACTTCTTTATAGATATCAATTTTTGTAGAGCCATTATCATGAGTAAGATTATAAGATTCGTTTAATTGAATACCTTTAAATACCAATGTCAGTTTTTCATCATCAGTTATGGTGTCATCTTTAACGGTAAGTGTTTTTTCATAACCGTTATTTCCCGTTAAAATAAATTTATCATCCTGTGAGTCAGATTCCTCAGGATTTATGGGCAATTCAAATTTTAAAACTAATGCTTCCTGGATTTTTATCCCACAAGGCCCCTTTAACAAACTCCTCGCCTCAACCTCAAAAATAATATCCGGCTCTTCACCGGCCTTTGAAACATCAACTTCCCACTCACCCTCTGCCGCCATCTTTTTACATCTCGCGTGAATCTTTTTAAGCTGTTTTTTAGTTCCGGAGGAGTTGTCGGAAACATAAAAATCAACACCCGCACCCTCGATAAAGTTCTCAAAGTCAGCGAGCAGTTTTATTGTGTTTCCTTCGCTTGCGGTATCAGGTGAATCCTTTTTCAGTTGTTCGTCAGTGTGTTCCCAGCGGAGGTTCTTAATATCCAGTTTCCCATTTGGTTCATCGTCAATCATTTCATCGGTGGTAGCGGAAGATGTGAGTACCTTTTCATCTTCAGCAAACTCTATTTGATTCATGCCAAGTAACAAAAAGGCAAAAGCCCAATGGTCTTTGAAAGTCCTGTTGCCATCCGGCATATAAAACGTTATCCAGTCGTAGCGAAGCGCCACCCTTTCAAGATGAGGGAAACGTTCATACTTTTTGTCTTTGACATTCGGCATGTACATCTTTATACTGGTGACTTTAACCTTTTCCAGTATATGCTAAAAATAGACCTCTTCACGGTTTTTCTTTTCGTTGTGACGGTACCAACTGATAATAACTTTATCAATGAATCTATTGAGTGTAAGAATTTGATAGAGAGTGGTTGAAATTGAGTCTACAGGTTTTACAAACTCAATGCTTTTATGTTCCCGTACTATTTCACCGGTAAATTCATCTTGTCCGACAGCGGAAATTTGATGATAAAACTCATAGATTTCAGAAGCGCCTTTTTTCCCCGGCAGGGTTACCGGGCCTTCAAGTTTTTGGCCGTTTACTATGAGTGTGATGTATGGAATGGATGCCATTGTTTATTGCTCCTGTGCATAGAGTTGTTTCTCTATTTTCATATCAAACATAAACAGGTATTTCATAACCCTGTCAGCTTTTTCATCATTAATGATAACTTCCTGAATAGCTTTCCGCGCCCGCTTCTGACTGACCCTGTTTTGGACCATACCAATAATAACATTTTGCCCGCCGCCACAAATATTTGTATAATAGAAAGCAAACACACCGAACTTTCTAAGTGTTGAAGCTACATTTGTCTCAATTTTTCCTATACTTTCCTCATCAGTAAAATCCTTATCAAATCCTACAGAGAAAAAATATGAACGTCTCTCTTCTTCTCCAATATTGACGATTCCTTCTCTCATGGGAATTTTTATAATATACTGTCTAAGAAGATAGTAAATGTCAGGCGTTACTTTTGTCGCGCATAAATGGCACACCGGCAAACCATTTTTATCCTCTATTTCATAAGGGACTCTCGGATGCATAGAAGAGCATACAGAACAGGGCCTAAAAAGATTTTTTCCGGATAATGTTATTGAATACAGTAGTGAATCTTCCTGCTCTGTTAATTCCGCTTTTTGTAATGCTTCAATATCTTGTGTATACATTTTCCCTTCCTTAAGTTAGAATCCCAGTTAAATAATTCATTAAAAAAACACCTTAAATAGTTCAATCTACATCACGATTATCTTTTTGTCTGTGATTTAAATCACACTCAATTCATTTTTCTCTTTATTCTTTAAAAAAATGAGGAGGGCTTTTAAACTAAAAGAGAGATAAAATCCTTATTTCAAAGAAAGAGAACCGGCTCAGAAATTGTCAAACTACACATTTGACGTCATTCCGGCACGCTTTTAGGCCGGACCGCAAAGCAGAGGCGAGTACAACTGCATGCAGCCCTGGAGCCAATCTATCTTTTCCTTGTAAAATTAAGGCATGGAGTATTCGCTGTCGCTCACCGAGCCCCGCTAAAAGCATGCGGGCTATAGTGCACCAAAGGTGTGAATGACATTTCCGGCCAAGCACTAATAAAAAATACTAACAAAGAGGCACTGTTAAGGGAACAGTGGCACACAGTGTACTATTCTTCTTTGTCCACTACCTCTTCCCCAGGTTCCCAGGGATTCTCTTCTTCTATTACTACACCGCAATACTTCACAGAATCGGGTGTTACCTTTTTCAGATACTGCTCATACTGTGAGAAAAAACCATACGAACTCTTCCTGCCCCCTTTTTTCAGCAGATCACGTGAGACATACTTATGCAGGGTTTTTCCATCCCGCGGCCCTGTATGCTTATCATTACACTCACCGATACAGGCAATGGTAACGTCCCTGACATCAGGAAATATCTCACCGGAAAGCCTTGAAAGATCGATCCTGATTACTGCATTCCAGAGACCGTAATTTGTCCGTTGTTTACTGGTTACATCGACATTAAACGGGCGCAGCATATCATCAGTAGTACCGCTTTTCGCATAATTTGATAACGGTGTATCAAAAAGATAGGCGTCCGCATTGTATACATTGTCCGTAACAGGTGCAAAGGTCTCATCACTTTCATACGGTATATCATAGTCGGTAAGGCCATCCCATCTATTGGATATCAACCGTTTGTGCATACCCAGATAGGTTGGACGGATATTGTTGACATCTGAAAATGGATGATACCGTCTCACTACATCACAATCAGCCATGGCAATGCCAACACCATTGATATTAATACTGTCAACAATGAGGCTGGGATGCTGCGCCGGCTGTTCGATCAGGTCGTTATTATACAGCATGTTGAAGATATGCGCCTGCTCAAGCAGTGTCATCTCAAGGGTACCGAGCGCCACTGAATAGAGGCTGTCAGACACTGCCACTTTTTTCCCATAGGCTATCATCGTATCAACATCAATACCCACGATTCTCGCCAGCTCTTTATATATTCTGACACCGGTAATCGTTTTCTTTTTAAATGTTTCCTTAATTCTCTCGAGCGCATTAAGTCTGTAAAATAGTTGTGCGAACGGATACGCTTCGGGAAGGACCCTTCCTGTAGGATCAAAAATTTTTCTGTTAAGACGATAAATTGTTTCAACGCCAAAAATATTATTTGATGTTGCTAAATGATCGAATATGTACTGGCACCCTTCAAACACATAATCATGATTATGGACCTGGTACCCTTTACCGCGCACTGCACTCTGGGCAAAGATAACCTCGTATGGTTTATCCTTTTTTCTTACCAGTGTCCTTTTCCAGGGCACATCACCGGTAACCGGCAGGCTGTCACTCCACTTTGCATAGGGCGGAAAATTACCCAGGTCAAAATTGAGTGCATTCAGAACAGGTTTTGCGGTGGACGAACCATTAGGGACGGGATTTCGTAACAGACAGGCAAGCCGGGAACCGATTTTGTCCTTTGAATAATAGGCTAACAATTTCCCCGTACGCGAATCAAGAATACAGTAAGAGAAGTACTGCCCGTCAACTTTCATTAACCGTCTGGTATAATAGTAGCAACTCCGCCGCCAACCGCCCTTTGACTTTTTTCTGTATCGGATATTCGTGACCAGTGTATCACCATTCTCCAGTGTGATATAGAATTCAGAATTAGGCTCTGAAAACTGCGTTGAGGTGTCAATGATGGATATTACTCTGATAGAATCTTCCGGTGCAGAATCCAATTTAATATCTTCACCATAACTGCCGATTCTCACATCAGTATAAATAATCGTATCGGACCCAAAGCCGCGTGCATTAACCAGACTTTCGAGGTACTCCTGGAGCGGCAGATCAATCGAAAGCTTAATAGTTAGATTGCCCTTTTTCCTGATCAGTGAGTTTGGATCAACAATATCCATGCTCTTTAAATAGGCAGCATTTCCTCCATTGCTTTTTGCCAGGTAAATTAGCCAGAACTCATTAGCCAGATCAACAAGGTGGCCATACGCGGTTTGAATCTGCTTCGGTTTGGTAAATGTTAATGAATCGATCGCCGCAAGCACCTCTTTTTGATATGCCTCATCCCATCCAAGGGATTGCGCCATTCGTGGCATGTCAATACGGCACTGCCGGGCAATCTTTGTGTGAATGTTTCGTCCCCACTTAACCATACGGGCAATGTAGACGCATTCGGCATCGGTCAACTCGGCCAGTTCTTTCTTAAAAAGACCAAGTGCAATATCCTTCACACCGATGAGTCCATAGTCGCTGGCAACACAATGATTTAAATACACTTCAAGGACTTCATCTGCAGAATACATCTTACGCAACGCTGCTGAAAGACGCAGTTCCCGTACTTTCCTGTCAACAGAACGACTCACGTAGCGCTGCCCGGTTTCGTCAAGATACGAGACAAACAATTTGGCAACCTGCTGGGTGATTGTTGAGGTACCTTTGGGTGAAGAGAGAGAAAAAGTTGTTATAGTCCGAAGAGCCGCACGAACCATAGCCCGAACAAAACTGTCGAATTCAAATCCGAGTTCATTCTTGTAGAAGCGGCTGTCTTCCGCTGCAACCAGGGCAGTAATAAAAACCTTGGGAAATTCATCAATTTTCGCGCGGGTGTGATCTGTTCTAATTGTAGCAATGCGCCGATCTTTCCGATCGCTTATTGCAATTGTATTTGAATAGGCATGCACCTCATTCAATCTGGCTACAATTCCTAACGAAGGATAATCCTTTACGGCTATTCCATCAACCATCAACACGCCGCCGGCAGTATCCGTTTCCGAAGCTATGACACTTCCGGCTTTCTCTTCCATAGCTTCACCGGCAAGCACATCCTGCCATGCAGCACCCAGCTCTTTTGAAAGGAGGCCCCTTTCTTCCAGTGCAACGAGCTTTTTACCCCACGTGTCAAAATAGCGGTTAAAAAAATACCTGGTAATTAAATAGGTAGGATAGATTGAGGCACATAGAATGCCGAAAATAATCAACAGAACAACTACAAGCTTATGTCTAAAAAAAGCAGCTATACTTTGAATTGTTTTTTTAATTTGCATAAAATATTACTTGAGTTTACCTGGACTACCGTATAGTAGTGAAAAAAATCTCACATTAAAAGGATCTCGTGGAAATGACCGGCTTCCTATAATATATATAAAGTAGGGGCACAAAATTTTGTGCCCCTACTGCACTGAAACGTACTTTAAATACAG
>CBDVBE010000335.1:0-7649 GCA_965372145.1 uncultured bacterium
ATTATATTTTCGTAAGTGGAAATCTGTTGATATAAAATAGCCACACCCAAATCAATTCAATGAAGTACACTGTAATCAAACTAGTATATTTTTAATTTGAAAATCAAATCTTTTTTAAAATATTTTTTTTGTACTGTTCACTATTTTTGTTGGGGAACGGTTTGGGGAACGCTGGAACGCTTGGTTTTATAACAAATTTTGCTAAAATCTCAACTATATTTTTCCCCACATGTTACTTGCGTGTTTACATTTTCTTCGTTTATGATCAGTCGTATTATTAAAAAGGGTGGTTGATTTCTGGGGAGTATTTCTTTAGCTTCTAAACTTAGTCCGTCCCCGGCTCCGCCTAGCCTTCTCGTCAAGAAGAAACATAATACCGCCAACGAGTGAGCCGCTTATACACACAATGGTGGCAAGAAACAACATAACAACAGATTGTTCCACGGAAAATCCGGCTAAACCAAAGAGTATACCACCAACGGTTTCTCGTACGCCAAATGGCATGGGGATAGTTACCATAAGGGCCACAATCGGGATAATAACAAAGAAATAATGTATTGTTGAAAAGCTGAAAATGCCCAGTGCCTGAGCAGCAAATATATTCACTAAGATACGCAGACTCTGAATGACAAGCGAAAGGAATCCAACCTGGATCAGCATTCTTCTGTCATCTTTTCCCCGCCTGTTTATAAATGTCTCTTCAAGAACACTCTGAATCAACTCATTCCCGGGAAATGCCGGTAATTTCTGCAATAGAATCCGTAATGCATTTTGCAGCCTTTGGGACAGCAGAATAATAAAGAAACCGAAAAATATACCAATAAATAGAGCGAGCACCCCCAACACCATAAAAAACTGTTTAGTCTGCTGGAGGTTTAAAACAAAAATGATAGCGCCGCCAACTATAGCAAAAAGTGACAAGGCAATAAGACCGGCAAGCCGGTCAAGAAACGTTGCGGCAAAACTCGCTTTACCATCACGCTTGTCAAGGTGCAGAGATGCGACTTTAAAAGCATCACCCGCAATGGTGCCAAGTATAAAATTATTAAAAAATATGCCGATAAAATAGAGCCGAAGGGTCTTTTCAAAGGGCAGAATAACCTTCTTATTTTCAAGAATGATCTGCCACTGTATCGCGCCAAAAAAAACACTGATTACAAAAAGCAGAACGCCGCCAAACAACCAACTGAGATGGGCCTGGAGAACAGTAGTACGAATATTGTTCCATCCATAAGTATAGGTTATCCAACTGATAACCGCACCGGGTACAAATATCTTTAGTAATTGGGAATAAATACTTTTTTGTTTCATAGCAGTAATTGGGTTTTGCTCTTCACCGATTATCTTTTACAAAAATACCACCAACTGTTATACGATGTTGTTTTTGCTAAAAATGACCAGCCATTCTGTTCCATGAAAGTGATGATATCAGGATTAATAAAATCCTCAAGCATGACATATACCTCTTTACCTGAATTAATCACGTTTTCTGCGCCTAACAGCACTTCCCGTTCAACACCTTCAACATCAATCTTACATACGATTACATCATATCCCGCTATTGTATCAGCAAGCAATGTGTCAAGTTTATTGGTCCTGATAACAATTTCCTTTATATTCTCAGAGGAGCTATTCTTCATGGTACTAGAGCCGGGAGTGCCGACATCAAGTGTAATCCGGGCTTCAGGATTATCTTCATTCAATAAGGCGACCTGAAAAATTTCTATAGCATCTTCTATACCATTTAATGCAGCATTCTCCTTAATAAGATCACAACTCTCCTTAACAGGTTCAAAACACTTTATTTGTACTGACTCATTCTTAAATCGATTTCCTACAAGAACCGAATAACTGCCCAAATCTCCACCGATATCTAAAAAAAGTACCTTTTTATTTTGTTTGCATAATTTATTAATTACTGCAAGCAGATAATTCTGGTCCCTTCGTTCAAAAGCAGGGGAAACATTTGCAGCATCTGAGGTATTAATCCTTATTTTAAAAGTGCCAAATCGGGTAGTAATCCTGTCTATAGAATACCGCCACGGAATATTACGTGTATAATCACTAACTTTCGCCAGGCTATAAAGCCATTCATACCACCATAATTTCCACCTCGGTTTTTTTACCTCAAGTGGCAGGATACATTTATAGAATAAGTATGAAAAATAAAATGAAAGATTATCAAAAAAGGTGTAACGATATTTCTTCTGCATATACATCCCTTATTTCAAATACCGAATATCCACTTTTACCTGTGTGAAAATAATTAAAAGAAAGGGGTTACATACAATGACTGCTAAATAAATTAATTCGGCTTTGTAATGGAAAAATTGAATACCCATACAAAGATCAATGATTATTCATTAAAAAAAGCAGCGACAATCTGATCAGGGAATCATACAATCTGTATTGGAAAAACTTAGAATAAATAGCGATATTAATTATATTTATGGACTAACCCAGCAGAGCTGGATAAGATCCTTTACGAAAGAATTATATACGCTTTTGCCTATATAATTTTTTCTAAGGATCTAATTCATTTCCAGAGATGGTTTTAAATATATGGAAGAATCCAAAAACTTTACGCATTATCCCTGCCCGGTCTGTTCTGAAAAACATACAAAATTGCTCTATAAAATTAAAGAGTATACCATAGTCAAATGCCTTAATTGTTCAATGGTCTATGTAAATCCCCGCATTCCGAACGAAAATCTATATACCATTTACGCTGATAAATATTTTCACAGTGAAGAAAGCTACTATCAGGATTACGAATTAACCGCTTCTCTTCGTTTAAAAACATTCCGCAGGTGGTATAAGGAAATTCAGCAGTATCTGAAAACAACCGAAGGTACTGCACTCGATATTGGATGTGCTGCCGGATATTTTCTTGAGGTCTTAGTCGAAAACGGCTGGAAAGCCGAAGGTATTGAGCTGGAAAAAGAGATGCGCTCCTGTGTAAAGAACAAAGGATACAGTGTGTATGATGCGCCATTGGAATATTTCAACTCAGAGAAGAAATACTCGCTTATCACCCTTTTCGATGTTTTTGAACATCTGCCGAATTTGCATGTAAACATAGAAAAACTGACGCAAATCCTTGATGACAACGGGAGCATTGCCCTGGTGACTCCGGACTTCAACAGTTTTCAGCGGAAACTTTTAGGAAAACGCTGGTTTCAATTTAAGCCACGGGAACATATACAATATTTTACGTTACAGACATTGCAAAAAGCAGTTAATCCATTCGGGTTGGAAATAATCCATCACAGTGCATCGGGCCAGTATGCAGACACCTCTTTTTTATATAACAGACTTAAACGCTATGGATTTACATTCTTTGCAAATATATTTAACTCCCTTATCAATCTCTTTGGGTTATCAGGTAAATCATGGTATGCGGATACCGGAAGTATGCTGGTAATACTTCAAAAGAAAGAGTAGGTGTCTATGGCAAAAATTAAAAACACCTCCTCTTCCCCAAAAGAATCCAACGATACAAACAGTCAACAGAGCCTTACCGGAAGTAATCGTCTAAAATCGTGGCATTTTATTCTGGGACTGGGCGTGCTCTGTATCGCTTTTTACTCCAGAGTTATTTTCGGCTCTGCACATTTCTGGGAAGACCTTATTTACCAGGAATTTCCCCATCGGATTTTTGCACGGGATTGCCTGCTCCATTTTCAATTTCCCCACTGGAATCCATATACCTTTAACGGTATGCCATTTTTTGCAGCGATTCATACAGGCGTGTTGTATCCTTTCAACCTGCTCATCTCGCTCCTGCCATTTAGTATGAATCTATTCTGGTATGCACTTGAATGCATGATTATCAGCCACATTTTCTTTGCCGGTGTTTGTATGTTTCTTTATATCCGACATAAAAAAATCAGTAATGAAGCGGCATTTCTGGGGGCTGTCAGTTATATGCTCTGCGGCTTTTTTATTACGCACATCATCCACTCACTCATGCTTTATATTCTCGCCTGGTTACCACTCATTATTCTCCTGATAGAAAAGGGAATCAAACAGGACAAACTCCATTATTATATCATTGCGGGTCTAATTCTCGGCATAACCATTCTGGCCGGTCATCCGCAGATAACCTTTTATGAATTCCTTTTTATCGGAAGTTATTCCCTCTATTTCTGGTTTTTTGACTCAGAAAGGAAAAGGGTTCATCTGGCCTATATAGGAGTTCTCTTCACAATTGCCGTTGGTATTGCCTGTATACAACTTTTACCTACAGCGGAATTAGGGAATCACTCGGCCCGTGTTGACTGGACCTTTGAACAGGCTTCAGAAGGCTCGCTCAGTTTCCCGCAATTGTTGACCTTTCTCATGCCCAAGCTCTTTGGCGCATGGTCCGCACCGGAAAGTACCGCACCCCGGTTCTGGCTACCCGGCCCGAAAAGTGGTTACTATACCTATTGGGACACCTGTTTTTACACTGGCCTTGTCATCCTTCTCTTTGGACTATTTCAATTGCGTAATGTTAAAAAATTCCATTTTGTCAGATTCTCACTCATCTGGGGTATTATAAGCCTTTCAATAGGTTTAGGCAGTTTCTTTTTTGTTTACAAAATTCTATTCTTGTATGTTCCGGGCTTTGACCTCTTTCGTTCCCCTGCCCGAATTCTCTTCACCTGGAACTTTCTTCTTCCTATTCTCGCGGCTGCCACATTTGACCAACTAAAAGAAAAAAATGTTTTTACTAAAATCATAAAACCCCTGTTTATTCTATGTGGTATTTGTGCTGTTGTCGGAGTCCTTGTTTTAATAGGATTCCCTAAAAGCATCTGGCCTGAATTCCTCTCCGATGAGAAGACTGCAAAATTTACCGCCGCACAAGGTGCTCTCCTTCTGTTAAATGTATTTCTTATTCTCATACCGCTTATCCTCGCATGGAAAAACAAGATTTCTATGCAGCAGGCTCGAATTATAATTATCGTTGCACTTATTACAGATATGTTCATCTTCGGACTGAACCATCATGTTACGACTAAAAATAGTGCTCCCCGTTTTTTCAGTGAATCAAAAGAGTTGGCAAGTGCGTTACAAAAAGAAGGAAAGAATGAGATATTCAGGGCAAACACCAGGCAGTTTCGGTTGGATGATTCATCCCAGCTCGGCAATCAGACAGGTTTAATGCTCCTTAAACGAAATCAGGGCATGATTGACAAAATCCAGATTGTTGAGGGATACAATCCCCTTAATTTACTCCGCCGCCTTCCGCCATCAAAAGGACGTGCACATTTTAACCGGCTACTCGATCTTTTAAATATCAGATTTTATGTTAATCCCGATTATACTAACCGCTCAATGCCCTTAATATTGTTAAATCAGGACAAACTACCCCGGGCAAAAATGTTCTATCAATATTCGGTATTCGATAACGATTCATTAGTAAAAGAATTTATGCTTACGCATTCCTTTGATTATAAAAACAAATTGCTTCTCTCAGAAAAACCATCTCTCTCTATTTCACCAAATCTCACTGACTCAAACCCGGCACCCGATAACTCAGTAAAAATATCAAAATACGAGGCTAATACTATTGAGATTCGAGTCTCTACTAACCGAAACGGTCTGCTATGGCTTAGTGAGATCTGGTACCCGGCGTGGAAAGCGTATATTGACGGGAAAGAAACGAAAGTACTTTGTGCTGATTACAGTTTCAGGGCTGTCGAAATACCAAAAGGCGAGCATAGAGTAAAATTTGTTTATAAATCCAACTATTTCACCTGGGGTGCCCTGATTACACTACTCACCCTTTTATCTTCAATTGGATATCTGGGATTTATATATGTTATAAAATTCAGGAAAACAATCTAATATCATGTGTAAAACATCATAAAATTTACTATTCTTTTATGCCCAGCAGTCAAATTCTTTCAAATACGACTGTTATCGCAAATTTTACAAACGTTTTTTCATTTGTATGTATACTTGACCTTTTCCCCGTTTTCCAACTGAAATTACAACAACAACTAATTCCTCGTCCTTGACTTGATAAGCAAGCCGGTATCCTGATGAACGTAGTTTAATTTTATAAACATCCTGGAATCCTATTAATTTTGCAGAATTCACCTTCGGATGTTTTAGCCTTTCTTTCAATTTCTTTTTTAATTGTTCTTGGATAGTTGAGCCAAGTTTCTTCCATTCCTTTAAAGCAACTGGAAGAAATTTTAAACTATAAGCTTTCAATGTCCACCTCTACAGCATTGTTAATATTTTTTAATCGACTAGCGACAATATCTCTTAGCTCTATATCACTGAGAATTTCCATAATTTCTTCATATGTTTTTGCAGGAACTAAATATGCTGTAGGGGTATTGTGATTTAGTACAACAATTGGGGCACCATGTGAATTGGTAATTAGTGAACTAGGATTTTTTTTCAATTCTGAAATACTTGCAGTGTAATTTGCGAACAATTGTTTCATTTTAACCTCCATTATGACCTGATATTTGGTCATAATATAGTGTTAATCCAAAAATTTTGCAAGCGATTAGGATTTAACTGAGTTGCAGTGTTTTCACAGCTATTCTAACCTGTCAACTCCGGCAAATTTCCACAACATTACATGATAATCTTTTTTATCCGCTGGTTTTCACAGCAGCAGCAGAATCAACTTTTTTAACCTCAGAAGTATCCACCCTCTTTTTTGCCGCTTCAACCTTTACATTCTGTAGTCGACTGATTGTCGCAGCAGCCCTTCTATCACCGGGGTGCATCATCTGAAATTGCTTCATAATATAGATGGCACTATCATAGAGGCCCAAATCCTCATAATTCTTACACATCAAACCATACGACATCCATGGATCAGATTCGTCTTCAGCAAGCTCACGTAATAATGCATTAGCCTGAGCTTTATCACCGCGCATATCAAACAGTCTGGCTTTAAGTTTCAGATATTCCTTTTTCTCCGGATTTATCCTCAGTGCTTCCTCAATTCTTTCAGTCGCCTCATCCAACCGGTCATGTGTCATAAGAATTTCCTGTCGTAACAGACGAGGACGCCAATCCCACGGCATTAATATCACACATTGATCGAGCTTGTTTACTACAATGTCCACGTTTCCATAATACTCCTTCTTTTTAGCCTCAAGTTCTTCCTGCCGAACTGCTACTAATGAACTGTCTGCTTCAACCAGCGAATCCGGAAGAGGTTTTTCAAGATTATCTATCTCCGCTTTTAAAACAGCAAGAGGCTGCCTTTGTGAAATAGCCACCTGAATAAAACTTGCCGCATAGTTTGACATTAATTTTCGGCCTGTTTCACTCATTGGTGTGGAACCATCACCCAGACTCCGGAAACGATACACCTTATCAAGAAGAAAGAGCGTCCTATCCAGATGAAGCATCTCGTCGCGCGGCACCCTTCTTGGTAACACACGATATACTAATCCCTGCATTTGTAAATACGGCTGCAATCCCATAAGATTATCGCTGGAGACCGTTACCGCAAAATAGACAGGTTTTTTCCACTTGTTGGAATCAACAATATTTATAACCATCTGGTCCTGAATCCGCAGCGCACTCTTGGTTTCCCGTCCGGGGAGCGTTACCACAATCCCTGCACCGCGCATCTGATTATGTACCGCTTGTTCCAAGGGATTTAATTGATGGTTGAGTTTTTCTAC
>CBDVBE010000336.1:0-7642 GCA_965372145.1 uncultured bacterium
AGGCAAAAAACAAGAAGGATGCTTTCAGGTTGATGGGTTTTGGTCATGCGGTGTATAAAAAGTATGATCCCCGGGCACGGGTATGCAAGGAACTCTGTGATGACCTATTTGAGAAGAAAAATATTTCCGATCCTTTGCTCGATACCGCGAAAGAACTTGAATATCATGCTTTAAAAGACGACTATTTTGTGACTCGCGATCTTTATCCCAATGTTGATTTTTATACCGGTATTCTCTATCGCGCCATGGGAATACCGACGAATATGCTGACAGTTATGTTTGTGATAGGACGCCTTCCCGGATGGATAGCCCAGTGGAAAGAATTTTCAGATAATGAGAAGGCTAAGATTTTCCGTCCGCGTCAGATATATACTGGTCCTGAGAAAAAAGAGTTTATTCCCATCGAGGACCGCAAAAAAGAGGTACCGCGGGACATGAAAGTCCCCTATGAAAGTGAAAATGCCGGGAAAGAGTTTCCAGCGGGCCAATACACCGGCATTTATTAAAATTTTGCTCGCAGATTAATTAGTCTGAAGAGTATCCAAAAAACAATTTTTACACTTTTTCCCTAGAATTTGATAAAGAACAAAAATTACTTTATTATGGTAAGCTCTTCGCCTTTTTAATAAAAATAAGATTGTATTTGATGTGTAAGAATCGTTGTTAGGAGTTATGTATGATTTTTCCCGATGCCATGAACAGGTTGCAATACACAACTCATTATAATGCGGAAGATAAGAATATTCATCTCTCATTGGTAAAACCTCATAAAGATCCGCGTTATTTAATCCGGTATGAGCAGCTTGCACATATACCGGAAATTGATTATGATGAATTCCATTATGTTACCGATAAATATGCGTTTCGAACGAGCAGCTATTACCTCTCTCTTATTCAGTGGAATGATGAACGTGATCCAATTCGCAGGATTATAATCCCGAATCAGGAGGAATTGGATAATTGGGGCAATCTGGATGCATCACAGGAATACCTGTATTCGAAAGTCCCCGGCCTTGAACATAAATATAGCGATACGGCACTGCTGCTGGTAACTGATGTGTGTGGCGGTTTTTGCAGGTTCTGCTTTCGAAAACGTCTTTTTATGGACGACAACACAGAGGTCGTTCGTGATATTACTCCCGGATTAGACTATATCAGAAACCATAAAGAAATTACCAATATACTATTAAGCGGTGGCGATCCACTGATTCTCTCGACAGAACGGTTAGAAAGAATCATTCAAAAGATCCGTGAGATTGATCATGTAAATATTATCAGAATCGGTACAAAGATTCCATCATTTAATCCCTTTCGAATTCTGAATGATCCATCGTTAACAAAAATGATCAAGCAATACAGCCTGCCCGATAAACGGATATATGTCATGACGCACTTTAATCATCCAAAAGAGCTAACGGAAGAGGCTCTTGCGAGTGTTGACAGGCTTATAAAAGCAGGAGCTATCATGGCTAATCAGACACCATTATTAAAGGGTGTTAATGATGATCCTGAAGTGCTGGCTGAACTCTTGCAGGAATGTTCGTTTGCAGGGATTCCACCCTATTATGTCTTTCAGGGAAGGCCGACTGCCGGTAATCACCACTTTGCCATTCCAGTCGAGCGATCTCTTGCTATTTTTGAGAAGGCAAGAAAAATGGTGGCAGGCCTTGCAAAGAGAGCACGGCTGGTGATGTCTCATGCTACCGGTAAAATTGAGATTGTCGGGCAATATGAAGGGAAAACCTATTTTCGATACTTCCGATCTGCTGATTCAAATATGACCGGGAAATTAATGGTTTTTAACAGTAATCCTGAAGCATACTGGTTGGATGATTATACCGACTAAGTAAAAGAGTATTTTAAGTTTATTATCTGTTCACCTGTTTTTGTTGATAGGCCTCGTTTATAAAATGAGGCTTTATTTATATTATGTGGAACTTTTTACTCCATTGTAAAAAAGATAGATGCGATTTATTGAAAATAGTTACAGAGAAGGTGCTAAATGAACATTGATATTTCTTTGGAAAAACTAACAACAAAGCCTATTCAAAAGACATTTCTTATTGCCGGCCCCTGCAGTGTGGAATCTGAAGAACAGATTATGCAGACAGCTTTAGGGCTTGCTGACTGTGGGGTTAATGTGCTTCGTGGCGGTGTGTGGAAACCACGGACACGGCCAGGTTCATTTGAAGGCGTTGGTGTGGAAGCACTTCCATGGATAAAAAACGCAGGGAAAGAGGCAAATCTTCCGGTCGCGGTTGAAGTAGCAAATCCTGAACATGTCGAAGAGTGTTTGAAGCATGATATAGACATTTTATGGATCGGTGCACGAACAACAACGAATCCCTTTTCAGTACAGATTCTTGCTGATTCCCTGAAAGGGGTGGATATCCCTGTCATGATTAAAAACCCCATTAGTCCTGATGTTGAGTTGTGGATTGGCGCATTTGAACGTCTTAATAATGCCGGGATTACTAAACTAATAGGGATACACCGGGGATTTGCATCACACAGAAAAACTGCCTATCGAAACGTTCCTAACTGGCGTATACCAATTGAATTGAAACGAAGAATAGAGGGGATAACTGTCATATGTGATCCAAGCCATATTTGCGGTAATGTAGAATTACTCCAATCAGTAGCACAGGAAGCTATGGATCTACTTTTTAATGGCCTTATGATCGAAGTGCATAACGATCCGGGTTCTGCACTCAGCGATGCTAAACAGCAGATTACTCCCCAGTCCTATAGGACAATGATTGAAAAACTCAAAGTGAAAAAACCCTTTAGTGATGATAAGGAATTTTTTCAGCATTTGGGCGATCTTCGTAAAGAAATTGATGGAGTAGACAACAACTTAATTAACCTGTTAGCTCAACGGATGCACCTCTCGCGGCAGATAGGAACGGTAAAAAGGAACCTTGATGTTTCTAATTTCCAGCCTGACCGCTGGGATGAAATCGTTAAAAGCCGGACAAAAGCAGGTGTTGATAAAAATTTAAGCGAGGAATTTGTACTGAGAATATATCAGTATATTCACGAAGAATCGATACGGCAGCAGGAGGATATGCCGGATTAAGCGATTTCCAAAGTATCAGGCCGAAGAAGAATTTTTCCGCTCCAGTTTGAGGTTATTAAATAAAGCGATGAGGATTACCGCAATTCCTACCAATTCAATGGCATGGATATGAGATATTTTGTTATGTTCCAGAACCATTGCCTTCTCAATATGATTTATAGAGCTGGTTCGAATAAGCCCAAAACCTAATAGAATTGCACACCCGGCAAGTTCCCCCATTGACTTTTTTAGGACGTGGCGAGTACGATACAGAAGGGAAATGCCCACAAAACACACAATGAGAATTATTCCTTTTGCAAAATATGCCTGCACTAACCGACGGTATTCAAACCAGTCATAAGCGTGGGAGACCATTTTCATAATTATCGTTAAAAGAATTTGGAAATCGAGTTGTTTGTTAATTCCCATTATGATAAGGAAACCTGCAATATATTTCCAGAGAAGGTGTTTTTCCTGATCGATGGTTCGATTAATCCTTTTTAGATAATAGAGTGATGCAAAGATTGCGAGACTATATGAGACTGTAATAAGCCAGCCCCAGAAGGTTGTGTCCCAGCAGCGTGACAACCACTCCCTTAGTATTGTATATACTGTTTCCATACGGGTCAGTTTTTTCGCTTACGAGTTATTTTTTCCTTTGTTTTTTTGAGGCGGCAGACTTTTTCACAACAACCTTTTTACGCTTGTCCTTTGAGACGGCAGACTTTTTCACAGCAACCTTTTTACGCTTGTCCTTTGAGGCGGCAGGCTTTTTCACAGTAGCCTTTTTACGTTTGTTCTTTGAGGCGGCAGGTTTTTTCACGGTAACCTTTTTATCCTTGTTCTTTGAGAGGGTTGTTTTTTCTGCGACAGTTTTCCTGTCTGCTTTTTTTCTGGAAACGGCTTTCTTTACAGCTTTTTTCTTAGAGACTTTTTTAACAGCCGCTTTCCTGGATATTTTTTTTCTTTTTTTCTTATCCTTTACCTTTTCCTCTTTAAAACCAGCGGGAGATACATCAACACCAAACAATTCTGAAAGACCTTCATCCGCCAGGGCAAGCTTTCTTTTACTTTTTGTTTTTGTCGCTTTAAGGATTTTTGATGTTTCCTGTTCCAGTACTTTCCCGGCGAGCTCTTCCATATTAACACCGCGCAAGGTAAAAAACAGTTCGGGTTTTGTGTCAAGTCGTGCCCCGACAGCATAAAGAGTAGCAGCCACATGCTTACACATGTATGCCCAGTCAGGACAGGAACAGGAAAAATGTATCTCTTTGGGTGGTGGAAACAAACCTTTACCTTTTTCTATAAAGATATTCTGGAAATCTTTTGGAAAGGAACCTGCAAGAAGTTCCTGAATAGAATCAATCCGGCCTTCTGTCTTCGAGACAATATCATTCCATTGTTTTTTGGAAAGGGTGTCAATTTTCACAGACACTTTATATGGTTGGCTTCCGGTGCCGGCAACAAGGGTTTGAATATTCCCTTTGTCAATTTTTAAATCGATTACCATACCATGCCGAACATACGACCTGCCCCGGCCAATACGGTTTGAATAGTCAGCATATCGTTCAAGGTTTTCATTCCATGATTTCCCCCACCACTGCTTTGCAATTTTGGTCCCCGCTATAGAAACCGGCTCAAGATTTTTACCCTTTTTATTTAGTTTGTTAATAAGTCTCTCAGCCTTTGCTTTTTTTCTGGCGACACTCACATATGGCGCAAATCCCCAATAACCCATAATGTACTCCCTACTGTATTGATAAAGAAAATAGTTTCAGTAATTTTTCATTGCTTAACTCGGTTATCCAGCTTTCGTTGCCCCCGGAGAACAATTTTTCTGAAAGCGACTTTTTGTCCTCTATCATAGCGTCAATTTTATCTTCAATTGTTCCTTTGCATATAAACTTGTGAACCAAAACGTTCTTTTTCTGCCCAATTCTAAATGTACGGTCAGTTGCCTGATTCTCAACCGCAGGGTTCCACCACCGGTCAAAGTGGACAACATGGTTTGCGGCGGTTAAATTGAGACCGACACCGGCGGCTTTTAATGAGAGCACAAAGTAAGGCACATACTCGTCACTCTGAAACCGGGCGACCAGTTCTTTCCTTTTTTTTACGGGTGTCTGCCCGTGAAGGATCTGGCCTTCATGATTAAAAATACCTTTTAAAAATAGAAATAGCGGCTGTATGATCTCTCTGAATTGAGTAAAAACCAGAATTTTTTCACGTTTTTCATACACGGTTTCACAAATATCCGCCAGTCTGGAAAATTTCCCGCCCAGTTTGTGGTCATAGCTGCCCTGCCCGGTAAACTGATCTGGATGGTTACAGAGCTGTTTGAACTTCATCAAATAACCCAGCACCATACCTTTGCGCTGTATACCCTCAGCATTTTTTAAGCGGTTATCTAATTCCGAAACAAGGTCTCTGTACAGGACTATCTGTTCCTTCGACAGGTCAGCATAACATTTCATCTCTGTCTTAACAGGAAGGTCTGCGATAATATTTTTATCCGTTTTTAGCCGGCGTAACATATAGGGGCGAATAATTTGTCGAAGGTGCGCGAACTGTTCCGGTTTTTCATCAATTGATTTTGTAAAGGAGACGAATTTCTTTAATGATCCAAGCAAACCGGGATTGATAAAATCAAAAAGTGACCATACATCGGTCAACCTGTTTTCAATAGGGGTGCCGGTGAGTATCAGTTTGTGTTTTGCCTTGATTTTTTTTATCGCTTTTGTTTGCGCCGTAGAGACATTTTTTATTGCCTGTGCTTCATCAAGAATTGCATAAAACCAATCAACCTCAGAAAGCCATTTGGTGCGCCGCGCAAAGGCATACGTGGTAATAATTAAATCCCATGCCGATATATTTTTTGAAAGGGTGTCAAGCTTCTCCTTTCCGGTTATTTGTGCATGAGCGATTATTACTTTTAATTTCGGAGTAAACTTGTCTATTTCCTGCTGCCAGTTTGTCAACAAAGACGCCGGTACGATAAGCAGGCTTGTCCCAAATTCCTGTGGATGGTTTTCTTTAAGTGTCTGCAAATGCGCAAGAACCTGTACTGTTTTACCAAGTCCCATATCATCGGCAAGACACATGCCAAAGCCGAAAGAATGAAGAAAATTCAGCCAATTCAGTCCATGCTGCTGATATGGCCGTAGTGTGGCAAAAACGTTTTTCCCGGGCATGACTTTTTTTATGTGCGACGGTGTGCTCATTTTTTCTAAAACAGATTTAAGCCAGGGGCCGCAGAGTATATCCGTGCCATCAATCCCCAGTTTCTCGCTAACTCCCGACGTGCCCATGAGTATTTGCATCGCTTCAGATAGTGTTATCCGTGATTTTTTAGCGAGTGCTTCAGCTTTTTTAAATATCTCCAGGGTGTTTTTAAGTGATTCCGTATCAACCGCGATCCATTTTCCCTTGAAGAACACCAGGCCGTTATACTGATCAAGAATATTCTGCGCTTCCTCTTTCGTGATTGTTTCGCCATTGATATGCAGGCATGCGGTGAAATCAAGAAGCGCGTCAGCACCTGCTTTACCGGTTGAAGAATTACCGACCGACAGACCTGCCGCTATTTTCCGGGGACTTCCTTTCCACCATCGCGGTATACGGCACAGAATTCCTGATTCTTCATACAACGGGACCTCTTTTAAAAAGATATACGCGTCCTTTGTATCGAAAACAATGGGATGAAACAGCTCACCGGACTGCATTAAACCGTTAATCAAACCACTGCTTTTTGCCGCACGATGTACCGTTGAAAGAAGATCAAGCAGCCTTTTTTTGTCGTTGCCGAATTCTTTAAGAGCATAGTGCAAAGAAACATGACGGACAGTGCCAAGCGCGTCTGTTACGGTTGAATACGTTGCCATAAACGCGAAAGGATTGTTTTCATCTTTTCTGTTTTCTACTAAATGAAAATGTATGCGATTTGATATATCATGATTCGGAGCTAGTTTTTTTAATAACGATTCTACGGTACCCGAATGACGGGTAATCTCTGAAGCAAAGGTGTCATGAAGACTTTTCCATATTTCTTTCAGCAGTTTTTCATGTAAAAAATCCAACCCGGCCATTGGTGGGGCCGATGCGAGCGTATTTTCAATAACCTCCGGCAAAAGCGGAATGGTGACCTTTTCCCGTTTTTCTTCAATGTCAGGACACAGGAGCAGCTCTTTAATAAAAGTGGCAGTGAAATGTTTCCAGAATGAGAGCGTTGATGACAACCGGACTTTGTCATGAATCAATCCACAGAGAAACAGTGCCCTGGTCGCGTCGGACGCACCGGTAGTAAAAATCAGGTCCTGGACACGTTGAGTGGATTTGTCAATTGGTGTGTCCGATTCTTTGTACTCAAAGAAAACAGCAAGAGAGGGGAGAATCGAGACTTCAAGAGACAGTTGCATTGGCGGATATTTTTCTGCTATTTTTGACTTTTGCAATTACCTCTATGCCTAAACATAAGCATATTGTTGTATTTTTAACCGGAGTTAATATACGACCTGAATAACCTGTCGGCAAGCAAACCTTTCAACGCTGGTATAATAATCTACCTTTTTTGTCTCTTTGGATACT
>CBDVBE010000337.1:0-7640 GCA_965372145.1 uncultured bacterium
AAAATGACTATCCTGTGTTTGCATACTGGCAAAAAACATCCCGCCCTTTTTGCCGCATTGATCTTCCGGTTTCCATTTAAGAGAATAGAATCCTTCTGAATTTGACAAATTGCGACTCCATAAAATTCTGCCGAAAACATCATAAATACGAAAGTGAATTCGATCCGAATTTTGAGCCTTCATGGTGAAACATACCGCATTGTTTTTATTGCAGCAAATACGTTGTATGCCATACCCATCGATATCGTTGGGAAAAAAAACCGATGAGGTATTGTCTACGGCAATACTCAATGAATCGCAATACCCAAATACCGTGTTGGATGAATCGCTCTCTTTAATTCCGAGCTTACCCGCCCAACTATAACCTTGCAACTGATAGGTTCCCGCGTGCATAATCTGATAAGAGTAATGTATCTCTACTGTTCCATCAGTCGATCCCGAAGCAATTGTGTTGGTACCTCCGTAGTTTTGAGGTGATTGCAGTATCCAGGTATGCGTCTTGCAGTTTTTATAAATTTCTCCCGTGGCACTGGCAGAGTATGTGTAATTGGAGGGTGAAACAAGATTGCCATTCACCAGAACACTGTCTGTCTGAATAATCACACTATCAGGAACATGGTCGCTGTAAAAGAAGCCATTGAGACTGTTTGATTCTTTGTTGGCAAGAATAAATGAGACAGGTATTTTTTGACCGGGTTTGGTACTTGTACTACTTACATTAAAAAATATGTCCAAATTAGTTGAGGATGGAAAATGTGAATTAGTGCTCCCTGCCGAAAAAATAACAAAAAACAGACTAAAACCGATTGAAATAATTCTTTGCATAAGTTTCTCCTTATTGTTTTAAGTAGCTATCGATGGTTCCCTGTACCTGTTCTGTTGTTTTTGAACCTGCCCGATGTTTCTGAATAGAACTCTGTACATCTTTGAGTGTTTCAGGGATTGGATCTGTGGAAAGAGGAACATTGACAAGAGTATAATTGGTCACTCCTAAACCAGCATCGGCCAAAGCTTGCGGAACTGCATTCGTAGTGTCATAATTCTTGAGAGTGGGCGTAAGCAGAGGATCGCCGATAACATCTACCATGTAAGAGTCCACTGCGCACGGATCTGTTCCCATGGTGATTCTTTTAACTACGGTCGTCCAGGAATTGTAATTTTCATGCTTTGTGCCAAAGAGCATATCAATGAAGTAGAGATTTATTTTACCTGAAAAATAATTTTTAAAAAGGTCCTTAAATCCAGTATGGTTACTTTTGTCATGGAACTGCCCCGTGCCTGAACCTCCATTTAACGCCTCATAAGTTGATGAGTTTTTACTGATTGCACCCATCATGTTCTTTATGGTTCCACTGAGATATCCGGCATAATACTGGTGTGGTTTTAAGGCGGCAAGGCTGATCCCATAGTCGGCCTCATCCATTTTTTTAGATATATAGCCAGTATTGCCAGCTATAGATGCGGTTTTAGGTCCATAAGTATCCTCTCCGTGCCAGATACCAAGTGCATCAAGATTGTTTGCCCCATAAGCAGCATCCACCTTTCCACGTTTCCATAGATTATTGTCAAAAAGAGAAATATTACCTGCTGGATAGGTACCGCCAAACAGGGATTTCATACTTTCTATAAGAGCTTTGACCGCTTCAAATCGTGGAGAGATATTGGTATTCAGACAATTTATTTTTATTGCAATTTTTTTGGAAGCAGTAATACCTTGAAAAATTGATTGCCATGCCATATCTACAGTTGCCTGTCCGGCCATACGTTTTACTATGCAATCCACAGCAGTTCTAACTTCCTGATAATTTACCGTGGTTCCGGTTATCAGTTTGTCATCCTGCGTTGAATAGACATTGGCATTTGCATTGACATTGGGTAATGCCTTAATTCCGGATGCGGAATGCAGGAGAAACCCTGCCGTCGCACTCCCGGTTTTTAAAAATGTCCGCCGCGACAGATTTTTGACTGTTTTCATAAGCAGCTCCTTCATTTCATCACCATAATTCGTGTATAGTACATGTTTTTTTCGCTTCTTAATTCTATGAAATAAAACCCTGTTGTTATATCCGATATATCCCAGATTGTTGATTTGTTAATAAACGTTCTCTGCTCTTCAATGAGTTGTCCGGAAATATCGAATATTCTTAAACTGAATATTCTTTGATCTTTTCCGATATACAGGATTTTAACCATATCAACACCGGGTACTATTACCGTTTGTATTGACATATCGGTATTAACAGTAAAATGAGAAACATGTTTGATTTGATTCGGATTATCAATCTTCCGGATTATTGTTCCGGCAAAATTAACACCAAGTGACAGGCTGTCATTAGGAAAGTTGATGTAAATATAAAAGTTTTTGTAAATAACCTTGAGACAACTACTGAAAATCGCGATTTCCAGACATGCAGAGTCGCCAAGAGATGCGATATCCTCCACACACTCCTGACTCAATTCGTGATATAATACTTTTGCCGAATCAGGCAGAGTCTGATCATAAATAGTAACACCGATTTCAACATCCCCTTTGACATAAGACAATATTGTGCCTTCTTTAAATCCTTTATCCAAATAGACATTAGCTCCGCCATCTATAAAATCATAGAGAGAATCATCGGGATGTTTATCATCATTCCAGATTTTGTACTTTTCAGTGGTATCTCTTGTCCAACCACTAACTTCATTGTCAACAGGCAGGTAATCCCATGCATGATATGCATTGACAATAAAACAGAACCCACCGAGCAGAACAATTATCCATTGAATAGGATTTCTCATATTTTTATCCTTTTGATGACTTTTGCAATTACCTCATTTGGATATTAACGTCTTAAAACTTATCACCTTTTTAGTATTGGAGCTGCTATACAGACAAAATCACTCCCATATTTTACCTTATCATACTTATCCGGCGAGCCAGTGCCTTATCGCCCATTTTTACCCTTATAAAATAGAGCCCACTTGCAAGATTCTTTTGCACATTCCAGATAATTTTGTAACTACCTCTGTTTTGATAGCCAGTATAAATTTTATGCACAACACGACCGCCAATATCATAAACAGAAACATTTACTATTTCAGATATTGTCAAATCATAAGAAATTTCAACCGAACGGTTACGCACGCCTGAGGATATTGAAAGATTGTCGTTGCCTGATAATCCTTTTTCTTTTTTTTCATCATCCAAAATAATACCTACTGACCCACCACTTTCAAAAGCGCCAATATCCGGTGCAGAGCCATAGTAAGGTAATCCTACGCCATCACCCGCATTCCAGGCAATGCTTTTATCAATTGTAAGTATGTTATTTTCATAATCAACATTTTCTACCATAACAGGAGCATTGGTGCCAATGATAACTGTATCACCATTAGTTAAGTTGAAGCCATCAAAAAAGAAGTAAGCGACAGCAACCGGTACTTCTTTTCCACTTCCTGAGCTGACGGTGTTAGTTAAAGGCCCGCCGGCATCAATACAGGGTGAACTGGCATTAAGCGTATAATCACCCGCAGAAGGATTTACTAACAATGGAGAACTATATTTCCCATTAGCGTCCTGTTTTTCCGTAGACTGCCAATAATTAAATATCTGACCGTTAAATAGTTTCTTTTCTTTATCAGGCCGATGATAGTAATTATAATCAAAATCACTGTTCGTATTGCCTGGGGTTCGACCATTTGAATAGCCGACATAAGAATCTGGTGTATTATTTGTTGATATTAAAATGTTGTTTTTCGCCGTTACATCGGTAAAATTTCCTTGCATAGCAATCATAGGACGGTTCTGTTCAAGTGTGCCGCCATATACAATGGTATTATTGGCAAGGGCAGCGTATTTCGTATCTCCCTGTAGACGAATACCATATGTTGTCGGGTTTACAATTAGTGATCTTCTAACTGTCAGATAACGAGAATAATCACCACCCATCCCAATCGCAAATGTCCAGTTTCCTTCATGTTTGGATGAATGTTTGTCAATCATAATGTGATGACCACTGTGGCCGATGGTTACACTTCCACCCTTATTATCATAAGAGATATTACCCCTGAGCAACACAAAGGATCCGGCAGTAATATCATATCCCTGTTCCGGGTTATTATGAGACACATTATTTAATATGAGATGATTATCACCAACAAGACCGCCACTGCCATCCTGATGAAGAACGATTCCATCATTGGATTTTAAATGTGAAACGGTATTATTACGAATGATACCGTTTTTTGCAATCGGCTCCGGACTTCCCCATACAGCCACACCACAATTCCCCGCCTTATATACTTCACAATTTTCGACGAGATACCCGTCAACCTGCTGTAAAAAGATACCAACGCCACGACTATTTGTAACTTTGACATTGCGAACAGTATAGTCTTTTGAACCCGCACCTTTCAATGCCAAACCGGCATTTATTAATTCGAGATTTTCAACGACGACATGTTTACAAGAAACAGATGTATATATTCCATAGTGATTCTCTTGTTCTGGGGAAGTAAAGCTTACAACAGGTCTGTTGCCTGAACTATATGCTCCGATAATTACCGGGTCATTCACGGTTCCCTCCCAATGAATTAAGAGAAGATCTCCCGCAAATGTTTCTCCTCTTTTCAGATAGAGATCATCACCGGTTTCAAAAGAGAAATCACTTACCTTCTTCAATGTTTTCCAAGGGGCGGCCTCTGTGCCGGTATTGCCGTCACTGCCACTACTTGATACATAGTATGTTTTTGAAAATGACAGTAAAAAACAACTTAATAAAACGGTTACAATAATGGTCTTTGACATATTTGGTATTCTCCCGTTAATATTTTTGTTACTGTTCAGATTGTTTTAAGATTCTTTTGGTTATATTCATTCCCATACCTTCGATTTTTAACATATAAACAGTTTTTCCGAAACAATTCATATTCCAACTATAGTTGTTAACTCCTTTACAGAGCTTTCTGCTACCATATTTTCTTGCCAATTTCCCATTTAGTAAAAACAATGAAACCGTATATACCCCTTTTGCTGGAACCGTAAAAGAAAAACCTGCGGTGGTGACTCTATTTATAAATATCGCACTATTTTTCACACTATAATTAGATTTTGAATTTATTATTGCAACAGCATTATCATAGCCGTTTACATTAATGATTACATACGCCATATCCTTGAAGCCATCCTTGTCCGTAACTATAAGTGTCGCTGTATAGGTTCTTTGAACCATATAGGTATGATTTGGATTTTGTTCTGTTGATGTAGTACCATCGTGAAAGTCCCACTCATACGACACAATTGAGCCATTGGGATCCTTTGAGCCGGATCCTGTAAAACTGATCGCAAGAGGAGCTTTCCCATTTGTAATATTAGCAGAAGCTATGGCTACTGGAGGATTTACCGGTATTCCTTTGTGCTCTTTATTCCCGCTAAGAGTTGTTCCAGCTGTGCCATCTCCTAAAATTATTGGATCACCAGCATAACTTATGAGATGATTATCTATAATTTTAGAACCTGCAGCATTGCGTAAAGAGAGTGCACAGGAGGTTTTGGTCTCAAAATAATTCCCTTCTATTAAAACAGAAGTGCCTCCACCCTCCCAAAGAAAAAGACCATTACTACCTTCTGGTACTTTGACATAATTATTCTTTACAACCGCATGCGTTCCGCCTGTAATATAGATTGCTCTTCCTGCCTGATTTATACTTTGAACTCTGTTTTTTGAAACAACATTGTACTTACTCTCGGGATGCCCCTTAATAGCAATTGCCCCCTGGTGTGAGCTGCACTCAAGCATCACATTGTGTGACATCTCAGAGTGGTTTGCCTTCATATACATACCTTCGTGATCCGTGCCAGGATTCAAACACCTTACCGTATTGTAAATAATCCTGACATTTGTACCATAGCCGATAATCCCATGTGTTTCAGGATAATTTTCACCGTTGCTACTCACGGTTCCTCCAATAATTGTATCAATTAAATTTCCTGAAATCAGTACATCCTTCGTTGTGTTTTCAGTTTCATTAGAACCTATTGTAATTGCTGAAGCCCCGTTTGTCTTTGAGCTTGAAATAAAATTATAAAAATTATTATTAGTAATATTTATATTTGAGATTAGACCTTTAATTATATAAACACCAACTGCCTCAGGAGCTTTTAAACCTAAAAAATCACAATTGGAAATTTTTATATTAGTTATAATAGCGGAAGTGGATATATCATATCTTCCCAGAAATATTCTGGTTTTACTCTGTAATGTTACTTTGTCAAATATGCAGTTTTCAATAAACACTCCCTCTAGCTTTTCCCCATCGCCTACATCTAAATTAAAAAGAGAGCCTTTGTAGTTTGTAAATTTTACATTTTTCAAAGTGAAACTATTTGACAAATGAAATATTCCCATTGCATCCAAAACAACCGCCTCTTTATTCTCTCCAATTATGGTCAATGGTTGATCAACTTTTTTGACAAATCCTGATAATTTATAGGTTCCTGGTTTTATAAAAACCGTATCTTTTGAACTGGTACTGTTTATTCCTTTTTGGACTGTTTTGAATGGAGCTACTTCTGTGCCGGAATTACTGTCACTTGTCTGGGGATGATTTTGGTCTACATAATAAGTTTCTGCTTTTACAAATTGGGGTATAGTTAAAACCAAAACCGTTATTGTAAGTTGAATAAATTTATTACCTAACATAAGGCTGAATATTTCTCCTTTTTATTATTATTTGATAACCGGGTTTTCCCGATAAAAATCGGAATTGAATCGGTTACTTTACCAAACTAATCCGACAAGATTCTACTCTGTTTCCGTTCTTAACCCTAACCAGATAAAGACCATTTGCAAATCGATTTTCTGCACTCCAAACAATCTTGTGAGTTCCACCATTCTGAAAGCCGGAAAACAGTTGGTCTACAATTTGCCCGTTAGTATTATAAACAGTGACATTTACTAAATTGGCTTGTGTCAAGTTGTAGGAAATTGATATTGAATTATTAAGCAAGCCTGACGATATTGAAAGTTTGGAATTAACTGACTTACTTTTATAATCGCTCTCAAAAATAGCAACCGAAGCACCACTTTCAAAAGCTCCAATATCAGGTGCGGATCCGTTATACGCCAAAGTAATTCCAGTTCCCGTTTTCCAGCTCATTGACTTATCAACGGTTAAAGTATTATTGGCATAATCCACTTCAACTACTCTAGCCCTCTCTATTCCACCTTCAAATTGTATCAAATCGCCATACGTAACTTCAAATCCATTATAAAAATACCCCGCATCTTTTACCTTGATTTTGGTACCGGAACCATCTTCCATAGCAACGGTCAAAAAACCACCCGCATCAATACAAGAAGATCCTTTTTTTATTGTAAAATCAAATTTAGTTTGATCACCAACAGGTCGTGATGGTACATTGACAAATAAAGGTTCTCCAAGTTTAGAGTGTTCTTCCCCTTTTACAATACTTTTCCATTGAGCAAGAGCAAGGGTATCCCACTTATGCTTGTCTTTAAAATGAACCAGTTTCACCTCACGCCAGGTATTGAAATAGAGATTGTAATCAATATCAGCAACGCCGCCGGATTGTACCTCGGCAACCGGATGATCACCGACAATATTATTTTTAATTACCTTAGTTTTTTATTCGAATC
>CBDVBE010000338.1:0-7628 GCA_965372145.1 uncultured bacterium
TTTTTTTTTTCTATGATTTTTACTACATTTATTATCTTTTACTACTCACTCTTTAATCTATCCAGTTGTATTTGCTGCTTATACTTTATGACAAAAATTATTATAAACTGAATAGCATTTATTTACAGCAGTGTTCCAGAAATTATCACCGGTTACTTCCTGAAAGGTATGAAACTCTGCGGTCATCCAGTCCGAAGGACGGGTTCCCTCACTGCCGTTATCCCAATCACCCAGATAGGGTATACCGCTGGAAGTATTCATTTCTGTGGCTTTTATTCCACTGGTAATCATAGTCTTAGCTTCGTTTGTGTATGACGAATTATCAAACTGTATTCCACCGAGAATCAGGGCATAGGCTATATCAATATCGCCGTCTGTGGCGGTCCCTCCAGGAGTCCCGCTCTGCTCATTCTGCTCTATATCCCAATTCATTAAATTATTGTTACCCGGAGCTCTTCGCTCATCGAAGAATTTGTAAA
This sequence comes from uncultured bacterium, assembly GCA_965372145.1. Classification (GTDB taxonomy): domain Bacteria; phylum Fibrobacterota; class Chitinivibrionia; order Chitinivibrionales; family JANQEN01; genus CBDVBE01. The sequence goes on from CBDVBE010000338.1 coordinate 480, forward strand.
GACCGTTAAAAATTGTCGTTGCATTCGGGTCATATCCTGCCATCAATGCTACGATAATCATACCATACCCATGAGCCTCAGAAACGGATAGGAGGTCTGCACCACTGCCGCCTGTCCCTGCTGATTTAACATAATAGCCACCGGATACAGTACTCGATGTTTTCAGATATTTCCCTTTCCAGTATTCATAGTATTCTTCAATGTGCCTGTTCATCAGGGCCTGAGAAATACTACTCGGTTTAATACAGCCTGACCAGTCCTTTGCCTGTGGAAAAGGCATTTTTTGTGAAAAGCTGAAAGAAGATATAAATATTGTGAGAAGTATGCATGCCATGAGTTTTCTAATTATAATCATAATAGCATCCTTTGCATTGATGTCATAAAATTTTTTACTAAACAGGTTTTTTCTTACTTTTGATAATGCTTTTGACAATCAAATGATGAAAAGGGGACGTGAGAGTTTTTATATATTGGATTTGCCCCTCCTCAATTCAAATACCTTTCTATATATGTTTAATTTAAAATATTTATCAATGCTTTGCCTAGGAAAAAGGTGTTTTATATTACAATAATTATAAAAGTTAAGATTTAAGGGGATTTATATCAATTTATTCTAAATTGAGTAACGCTGATTCAGCATTATACAATCACCTGCTTTCCTCAAGAGGGTAAAAAGAGAAGCGAATGATCATTCCCTTAACCTTCGGGTTGTCTCTTACCGGTCCAAAATCCAAATCTTTGATATACGAAACGGTATATCTCTTGACCCCGGTATTTTTTACCGACGAATCATCAATTGTGCAGGACGCTACCCGGCCAGTATCATCCATAAAAACCTTCACTTTAATGTTACCGTGGTAATTATGAATACTTTGGGTCGTATCTACAGCGGCCTTGTACTTCCTCGCTATGTTCCGACGAGCCTCTTCAACCACTCCTTTGTATGAAGCTTCCTTTTGGTCTGAAACAGGAACTGTTTTAGGGACAATGGAGAAATAGCCGATTTCTACTTTACCTTTTGTGAGGGGAGTAGTAGCTGATAAAGCTCCTACTGAATCAACGCTCAATACCAGAAATGTGATTTGTGGTAAAACCCCTTCAACAAAAATTCCATTTATTACTATCCCAGATATGCACGGAAAAATTTTTATTACCGATACAGAAAGATATTTGTCAAACATGGGAGCTGAAACGCAAGCTAATAAATATCTACCTCCTTTTACAACTTGCGTTAGCTGTATCGCTACGCCAGGACTTGTTTCACTAGTAACAAGGAAATCTCAAACAAACCAACAAATTAATAGTGTAATACCTAATAAAGAAAATATTGAATTTTATTCCTTTTGGACATTAAGATTTTTAGGGGATGACATAAGAGTTGGAGGTAGTGGAGGAACAGTTTTTTATAATTTAAATAGAACCAATTTTTCTTTAATAAAGATACTTTTTCCCAGAATTGATTTGATTCATAAATTCAATAGTATGCGGTTCTGACGATTAAAAGAAATCTGAAAGTAGACTGGACACAGCCACATCGAGAGGATGTAAAAGCAGCAGTGCGAGCTGCTGTGAAAAGGGTGTTGAGAACAAAGAAAGTTAAAGCTTCAGATTTTGAGAATCTTGTGAGTTACATTATGGCTCAGGCTGAAGCGTTATGGGCTGATTGGCCGGTGGCGGCTTAGAAAATAAAATGTATTTAAAATTGAAATATCAATCAATCAGCAAAATTTAATGAATTATATGGCATAACGCATAAATTACCAGTCCGATGGTACCGTAACCAAATACTACCATAACAGGAACTCCGGCGATTGTTATTTTAGGCCGGAACGGCTTGAAGGTTCCAATCCACGATGCAGAATAATTATAGGTCCAGCATTTTGATTTATAATATGCAAACTCACAAATATTTCCGATTAGGATCCCCCCAACGACATAATTAAGCATGATATGAAAGGGAAGAAATGTTTCTGCGACATAGGCAGAAAAACCATAAATACCGAGCCAGCCGATCGGAAATATAAAATTGATATCGGTTTTTCCGATACAATGCTTATCACGCAGTTGGGCATGATACTCAAAGAGCGGATCAGTGCTGGTTTCAAAAGTAAGGCCGATACCATATCCGGTTATCAGAATCTTCCACCAGGTTGACGGGAATAAGAAGTAATAGCAGCTTATTCCCGAAACACCGAGAATCATGATTGCCCATTCCATGGGTGACAGACCGAGAAAACGTTTATACATACTAATCTCCTTCTTTCTCCTTTATACGCGCCTGCTTGACAACATACCGGTATTCCCGGTAAAACCGAAAAGGATTTGCCCGAAGAACCGTTTTTATATGCCGGTAACTCTTTGTGAAATGTCCTTTTCGGAATAGTATCATATTCCCCAGATGTTTAAAAAACTCACCTATCTCTGTAAAAATCAGTTTTCTGTAATTACGGGCAACGCTGTGGAGCCGCGGAATCAGATCACGATTATTTTTTGCGATACACGAGAGGAAATCCATAATCGAAATGGAAGTTTCTGTCCGCGCCCGAAAGAGCATCTCAAGGATAAAATGGGGCGGGATCCTGCTCTTCAGTATATTATTGCGGCCCTGTTCATCCCTGATCAGATTGAACATACTGAAAAGTAAAGCACAATGCTTATTAGGCATCTCCGGTGATTCGTGTTGATTCCGCATCATAGATTCTTTAAAAAGCTGCTCCAAAGAAAGTGAACAGAGCTGACGAATTGACGGTTTGATTCTGTTCAGTTTTCTACTGCTCAGTGCTGATTGTTTCCCGGTATCCTTCTTCAGAAGTTTCACCAGTTTCGTACCAATGGTATCCAGTGTTTTTATTATTATGCCAAATCCGCAAGCTGTCATCGGCGATATACCGTTATTCTCTCCGATACAATAGACACACGGCGCAATACTTCGTGTAATATCGCTGATTGCATCAGGTGAGGGAACCCGGCCATACAGCAGATGATTCACCTTTTTAATATCTGTCTGAATATAATCATACACCTTCTCCTCAAAGGTATGCATCAGAGCTTCTAAACTCGCCTGTTCTTTTTCAAAGGTAAAGAGATAGATGGTTGCATGATCAGACTCCGGTTCCTCGCTCATAAACAGTTCCCAGAGCAATTGCTGCAGCCGTGGACCATAGGTGGCATCTTCCCAGATCCTTAATACATCCCCGGGCGGTAAAGGAGTCTTACCTAATTGAGCGTTAACTCCCACAATATTATAAATGTGTCTGGGCCTGTCCGCATTGGCGGCGTAGAAAATCTCATCCGCAAACCCCATGCCATGCAGAAACAGGCGTGCCTCAACAGCATGGCCATCTGCAGTTGTCACACATACGGAATCATCTTTAACTTTGAAACAGTTATACGACGATTTAATAAAAATGTCTTCAGCAGTTGTACCGCGATACTCAACAATCTTTTTTGCAAGTAATTCAAGCAGACCTTCTGGATCAATAATGCAGTTGAGAAGATCCGTGCTTCGATAGGTATAAAGTTCATTAAAATTAAAATAGCCTTTGCCGGGAATACGGCCGAGAATACAACTGCGCAGCTCATCCGGATCAAGGATACACTTAAGGTACATGAGTTCCTCTTCGGAGATATTCCAATCACGGGTTGTATGGCCGATGTCATGCGGTTCGATTATAACTACATTAAAACCGTGCTTCTGCAAATACAGACCATACATCAGCCCGGATGGGCCTGCACCGGCAATGACAACGTCCGCATGATGGGTTATCGTATCCGGATACCCGGAAACCGGATCGGTATACTTTGCTTCTAATACCGCTTTGTCAAATTGTGTACGAAGGTCATATTCATGAAGTTCGGCGTATTGTTCTTTTGTTATCAATGGGTTGTTTTGTGTTTTATACGACATGAATTAGTTAAAGGTTCAAGGGTTCAGAGGTTAAAAGATTAGAAACCCTCTACAGGAGACTCTGAATCCTGAGCCGAATTTTTAATGAAAAAGATATTTATGTGAGTTATGAATATACTTTATAAAAAATTTTTTTTAATTTTAAAATGGGGAAATCCGCGGGTTTGGTGTTTATAACACAGATAGAGGAAATACTCAGAAGATTTATTTACCAGGCACGAATCAATTATATCTTACGGGACTCCCGCAACCACTATCACTTAACAATTGTAAATCTCCTGATTATCCGCATATTCGAATTTTTCGTATCACCCTTTTGTGGAATAAACTGCGCGACAACAACATAGACTCCCTTTGCAAGATTCAGGGTGTTACTTGAAATGGAATGGACATGTCCGGCGCCGGATTTAATTGAGCGCGTATACACAACCCTTCCGGCCAGGTTAAATACCCGCAGGGTAACTGTTCCGGGAATACCGGTTTTAATACGAAAATGAACTGCACCGAACTCTTTACCGGTATTAAAGGAGAACATTTCGCTTTGAGGCATGGAAGTATTTTGTTTGACCTCTGTCTGGTTATTATTATCCTCACCACTGATAATGTATGCAGTATCGCTGGGTTCTAAAGCAATAAACGCAGTAAAATCATTTAAGATACGATGGTTCATGGCATATTTAACAATGGCATGCGTGTCGAGGGGTGTTTGACAAAACATGGTTTTCAACACCTCATTGGCATACATTGTCTCTAATATGTCGTTCTGCTGCGAACTGAGGGAATCCGCTTCCACGGTTGTGGTATTAGTAAAAAGTGAATCATAATTTTTATATTTTACCTTGCATGCAAAAGCTATTTCGCGGCATACCGGTGTTTTGCCGATAAAAAACCGCGCACGGTCATAGTTTAATTGTGCCGGTAGGATCGGGATCGGCTTGTCCGGTATTTGACCGCCATCTGCGGTAACCGCTATGTCAAACAGTTCATGCTGAAGCTGCGATTCCAGTGCAAGTATGTAGGTTATATAATTCCATGATTCAATATGTCTTTGTAACAGCATGCCGCCGGTTTCACCGGAAAGATACTGTAACGCATAGCTGCTTCCCAGAAAATCCCCACTGCTTGTTGAAAAAACCGGCGGCGTATAGGTTTTACCCGTAAGAAGTGCAACGGTATTTACAATTGGCAATATTTCTGTAGCGCTGTCGGTTAACGAGGGTATCCGGTCAAACATGTTTTCCGGTGTAATCAGATGGTCTGAGTTACTCATCAGCAATGCTTCCGAAAAAGGATCATGCTTAAAGCTGGTGGCCATTGCTTGTATAACATCATTGAGCTGTTTGTGTATAGATTGATTCTGAAGATTTAGCAAGGTAGTGCACAGAGCGCGTTTCGTCCCTTCATTATCCTGCATATGCCACATACCGGTGAGAATAAAGAGTCCCTTGCCGATTCTTTTTGAGATGACCACCGGCTGATCATCATCATTTATCAATTCACTGACTGCCCCGGTATCACTGTTAACCAGGGAGGATGCATTATGGTAGAAAAAATTGTCGGGGAATCCCTGCCCGATTATTCCCTTCAGGTTACGTTTAAGATAGGAGGGCTTGAAACTGTCAGGTTTGACAAGGCCATGAAAATATCTGCGGGCGATATGATTATGATCCCTGTTATAGGCAAAAAAGGTAAGAAATACACCGCCCTTTTCAAAGAAAATATCCAGTTCTTTTTCAAGGGTATCTTCCTGCTCATTCGATAAAATATCCCGCAATCCATGCCAGTATGATGCGACAATATCATACTCCTGCATGACCGGCACTGCCTGCATTAAATGATCGCCGACAGTAACCTCCGCAAGGTCATTTACTCCCTGGTAATTCCAACCGCCGCCGTCATCGCTGTCCGCAAGGAGAATTTTCGGTTTTTGAACAGATGCTTTCGCTGATAAAACAGCGCCGGTTTTGAATTCCTGCAGCAGCAATTGCAGGCTGTTTTTATCGGCCACACACCAGCCCTGTGATGGTAATGTGTCCACAAGCCCTTCCCCGGCAGCGATAATTCTTACCGTATCACCATCTTTACAATAGCCGGGCAGGAAAATAGCAAAATTATTATAAAAATCCTGCGGATCAATACCGAAGCGGCCGCTTAAATCAAGCCCGATAAAGCGTTTTTTCGGCCCCTGATTATTAAGCGATGTATTGAAGTATTCGCTCTCATACAGCCCGAATGTGTAATAATTACATGAATCACCTTTGAGAATACTGTAGTTGCATCCTTTAACAAAAGGAACGTCATAGGTAAGAGTGAGACTGTTCACCTGTTTGATATCCGGAATCACTATTACACTGTAGTGTGAACCGAGAGTATCAACTTCATAGCTGACGCCGATGCCGGGAAGTTCAGGTATTTTTGGATTGCCCCATAGGTTATTATGCTGTCGCAGAAGTATTTTTAGCGGCGTTGTTGTATTGTTATCACAGGCAAGAAATTTATAGGAGATATCCACACAGGGGGCCTTGCCGATAAATTTGGTCGGTGCAATATAATTGATTTTCACTTTTCTGTATGACCCTGATTCCAGAGGATATATACAGAGGTCATATTGGTTATTACTGACTTTCAGGAAAGCAGGATCCCTCTTGAAAGAAGTAATACTGTCATAAATTTCCTGCGCACGCCATTGTTGAATTATAATGGCCTTCGAAATGGTATCGCCTATCCAGAGCCACAAATCATGAACAACAGCTTCCTGCGGGAATTCAAATTTATGTAATATTTCTACTCTTTGGCCGGGAAACTGACCATGATCCGAATATTCTATAAACAAAGACTGCTCCGTATAGGCGCCGTTTGGCTCGATAATCAGTACCGCTTTGTCGATATACCCGGGTTTTACCCGGGGATGAGAAACATCCTCCCGAACACTTAAATCATTCACTGCGTACGCGGTAATGCAGGATAGTATTACAAAAATCAGAATCTTAAAGAAAAATATTTTTTTCATGGGAACCCTCACATCAGGTTATTGGTTGTTTAAAAATGGTTATACCTTAAAAAGTAAACTTATAAAGGTAAAAAAAGGTGAGGTAAATGTGCTGTTTATGCAAAAACCGTTTTCTCTGAGAAAACAGATAGTTTAATTAGTATCTGTTAAATATAGCTTGTTTTGAATGTCATTCCAGCATGCTTTTGGCCGGAATCCAGCTTTTTAAGTGTTTAAGGGCATGGATTCCCGC
>CBDVBE010000339.1:0-7614 GCA_965372145.1 uncultured bacterium
GGCCGAAAAGAATACCGGAATGACTGCAAATAGGTACTTTCCGGCCAGACACTAAATAGTAGAATAGAGTTAAAGATTTTATACCTAAATATCATATATTAATTTATTTAGATATACACACATAAAAATCGATATTAGGAAGAAGTTATCAGTTAGAATCCCATCATATGTGGAAAAAAAGGAGGGTACGATGAGTTATAAAAAAATAGTATGCATACTTTTTGTTGTAGGCATTTTCTGGGTTTCTGGACAAGCTCAGGAAGGAGCTATTTATGGAACAGTTTATTATTACTTAGACAGCATACCTCTTCCAGATGTTAAGGTGATAATTAGAAATAGCGGTGGCGGTTTTACCGATTCTTTAATTACGGAGAGTGATGGGAAATATGTGTTTGACAGTTTAGAGATACAAGGTTCTAATGAAATATATGATGTTATTGCTTCTCATGTACACTATCAGTCGGACACACAGAGTGTAAGGTTAACCAATAATTCCCCTGTTGATACAGCTGATTTTACTTTGGTTCCTAAGACTATACTCATTCCGGTTCCAAGCCCTACAACCAATCTAAGACCAACCCTTAAATGGATTCGATATTCGGCAACGAACTATACGATTCAGATCGATACGAATGATTCCTTTAATAATCCTGTTATTTCAACACCTGTGGATGATACTACCTATACTCCATTGGTTGATTTGCCCATTGCCACAATCTACTGGCGAGTTGCAGTTCTTCCCCCGGTCTATTCTGATATTGGTTCTTTTGTTATTACAGATCCCTATACTCCAGTAATAATCCCCTATTCACCTGACCCAACTTCCAACAAAAAACCCACACTTTTGTGGAACAGTGTGACAGGTGCTTCTAGTTATCAAATTTTAATTGATGATAATGGGGATTTTTCTAGCATTCTGATATCTACCCCTTTAGCTGATACCTTTTACACGCCTCTTGTTGACCTACCGGTTGGCACGATTTATTGGAAAGTAAAATCCGATTTAAGTTCGAATTATTCATTTCCCGATACATTCGATATTTTATCGGAGTACAGTCCTCTCCTTTACACGTTTGATGGTGCAACTGTTCCCAACTGGCGACCTGTATTCAAGTGGCACCCGGTCGTTATGGACACTGTCTCCATTACCTATACTATTAATATAGATAGTGTTATTAACTTTACCTCTCCCGTTATTTCCACACCGGTTGGTGATACCGTCTACACACCTTTAATAGATTTAAACATAGGGGAAAAATACTATTGGCGGGTAAGTTCAAGTCTGGATCCTTCTTTATTTAGTCCAATTGACAGTTTAATTATTGATTCAGTGACTTCTGTTTTATCTCCCCACTTGAATAAGGCTGAGATTCATAATATCTATATTCATCCTAATCCATTTATTAATGCTACAAAAATAAGCTATATCCTTCCAAAAACTACTATGTTTACTGTGGCAATCTTCAGTATGGATGGTGCGTTGGTAAGGAATCTATGTGGTAAAAATACTGCTGGTCAGCACTTTGTAGCCTGGGATGGTATGGATAACAAAGGCCGGGATGTAGGCGCTGGAGTTTATCTTCTCCGGTTTACAGCTGGAAAGGTATTGAATAGAAGGCTTATATTGATTCGGTAGGGAGGAATAGTCTATCAAACAAGTGCGAGGAGCGTAGCGATGTGGCATCGCGGAGCAGACACTGGTATAACCAATTTTTAGGCTGACCATTGAATCTTAATAAACGCATGCAATTATCCTCCATATTAATAGCACTTTGGCATCATTATTGTTAATTAGTTTCTGTTAACAGTTTACAATCAGTAGTCCCAATTTTAATATAATAGTCATGGTGAGCGAGCCTGTCCTGAGCGAAGCCGAAGGGAACCATCTACCATATTTTGTGTAATAATAAGGAGTTACCCTTCGACTTCGCTCAGGGTGACATTTTTATAACATTTTATAATTTCTTATAATTACTCTAAAACAGACCTATATTTAACAGATACTAATTAAACTATGTTTAGAAATAATTTTAAAGAGTACTGTAAAAAATTGCTTGAATATTTGATGTATGATTGCCATAATATTCAAACTGCCATCACTAATAGACTGATACCGACTATTGTTAACTTTAAGAATTACTACTGGAACGTATGCATAAGAATAACTTCCGGTTTATGTCCAGACAATCCAGCAGAATTTTTAGGTACGCCGAGACTCTCTCAATTGATTTATGAATTACAAAAACCGGCCGATCTTATTATTTTCGATTCACCGGCCCTGCTGCCGATAAATGATGCGACAATTCCCGCCTCTAAAATGGATTACTGTCTCTTAGTAACACGAAATCTCTGGTCCCCCATCGAAGCGGTAAAACAGGCGCTCAGTCAACTTAATCAAATAGGATGCAATGTGGTTTGGTTTTGTCTTTAACGATGCCTCAAACTCTTTGGCTTACGGCTACCACTACTATGGATCCTACAAGTACTGGTATTATGATTATGAACAAACGCATACCAAGCTATTGCGTTTTTGATAAAAATGCAGTACTAAATCTTGCATCCTCGATCAAGAATCTTAAAATCAAACTGGATGAGAAAGCAGCATCTGCACTTGGAGTGTCACCCGGAGAGCAAAGACTTGCCGGAGAAGCAATCGCATCGTTTCTCAAACCGGGTATTTCAGGCCAGGACGATAGCCGGTCTGGTCAAATTCAATTAATGAGAGCTATTTTTGAGGCGCTGCGGTCTAAAAACCTTATCATCTCTTCAATGCTGGCACAACAGGTGGTTGCAAATATCGAGACTAATTTTACCTCTTCAGAAATATTGCAATATTATAATAGATTTACCGAGCAGCAGGGATGGACTCTAAAGGAGCATCATCTGCCGGGTAAGACAAAGAAAAAAGGCGATAAATCATCATTTGAAATCAAACTGGATAAATGCAGGTCAATATTCAAGTAATATATAAGAAGTCAATAATTTTTTTTCTTGACCGGTAAGCGCCCTAGCTCTATAATAGAACATGGACCTCTATGATTTGGTTTAACGCATACTCTCTCGTATAATCCAGATATAAATACAGTAGAATCCACTCTTTCCCGGCAAGTCACGCCGAATAAAATAGTGCTCTTTATGAAAGCTAAAAAAGTTAAAGTTCCTTTTATCGGTCTCCCAATCTCAAGCTTATATGATCCCTATCAAAGCGGTATATTAACTGGAATATTGAACCAGGCCCGCCTACAAAAGGTACGGATTCTCTGTTTTGCAGGAGAGACATTTAATCATCCGGCTTTTTTTAACACCTCAAAAAATGCATTATTTAAGCTTATATCCCCGGATAATGTTGATGCGATGATACTCATTTCAGGAAGCATGGGATTAACCACCGAAGGGACACTAAATTTTATTAAAGAGTGTGGTGGTATCCCTATTATCACCTTAGGAATTGATTTACCTGACATTCCAAGTATTGTGATTGATAATAAAATTGGTATAAAAAATATCGTTTCACATCTGGTAGAGATTCATGGGTGTAAAAGAATCGCATTTATTAAAGGGCCTGAAGATAATAATGAGGCAGTTTTTCGTTTCCAGGCATACCAGCAGAGCCTTGAAAAATATGGCATTCCATTCAATCAGGACCTTGTATGCCCTGGAGATTTTGATGAAAAGTCCGGGATTAATGCGGTTAACCTTTTAGTCGAGGAAAAAAAGGTTACCTTTGATGCATTAATGGGTGTGGACGATCTGAGTGTTCTGAGTGCAGTACAGACGCTGAAAAGAAAGGGATTTACTGTTCCGGACGATATAAAAGTAGCGGGATTTGACGATATAGAAGAAAGCCTCTCCTCTTCCCCACAACTAACGACAGTCCGTCAACCGCTCTTTGAACTCGGAAATCTGGCTGTGAAAAGTATTATAGATATGCTCCAGGGAAAACACATCACACAAAAACAAATCCTGCCGACAAGGATAATGATTCGAAGGTCCTGTGGATGTGCTCCCTATTCATCGATTGAGCTAGTTACCAAAGCTAACGAATCCGCACAAATAAAAGAAAAGAATAAAAACGATATAAAAAATTTCATATATTCTGAGATTAAAAACACATTCTTCGCAGATTTCTCAACAGTTGAAATAGCACCCCTACTCGATAAACTGGAAGAACTGGTGGATGCTATATCTGAATCACTGACTGAACCTAAGCGTGAAAACAGTATAAGAGATATTCTGGAAGATATGGTAACCAGTTTCTTTCATAAAGGATATACCGTCTCCCTATGGGAAAAAATTATCACCGTACTATTTAATAAATTAGAACGGGATAAACACGCAACCGAAACCAAAACTCTCATAAATTCGCTGTGGAGAAAATCACTGGTAGACCTTTATCGGATTGAATCACACCTTCAGACACTGCAACGAATTAATTTCGAAAAGGAAACCGAAGAGACCCAGAAAATAGGCGACAGGCTTTTTACCTGCTTTAATCCGGGGCAAATAAATAGTGTACTTAGACAATCTCTGCCAACGCTTGCTATAAAAGAGTGCTATATCTCACTCTATGAGGAAAATAAATCTAAAGCGGTATTGATATTTAATTTAAGTGATAAAGATAGAAAGCGTGTACATTTTTCAATGTTCCCCTCCCGAAATCTTATTCCTAAAAAACTACCCATAGATTCTGACACATCATATTGCATTCTGCCACTGTTTAACGAGTCTGACCAGATTGGATTTGTACTTTTTAATCTCCTGGAATCAAATGTCAAGATATATGAAGCGCTCGCTGAAAAGATATCCAGCGCTCTAACTGTTGCAACACTTCTCGAAAAAATCGAACAGCAGAACCTGGTACTTCGGGAAACCGAGAATGAGGACCTCCGCAATACGCTTAACTCAATCGGCGATGGGGTGATTACTACCAACTCTTCAGGCAAAATCACAAAGATGAATCCGGAAGCGGAACGATTGACAGGCTGGTCATTTTTGGAAGCCGGCCGCCGGCAGTTAATGGATATTTTAAAAATTAACAATCCGGATTTGCAGGCTGAAATTGAAAATCCGGTAGACACTATCTTCAAAAACGGCCACGTTGTGGGTAGAGCCAAACGTATCGTTCTTGCTGCAAGGGATGGGATAGAGCGCCAGATCAATTACAGTGGCGCCCCGATCCGTGATTCCGAAAATAATATTGTTGGTGTTGTTCTGGTATTGCGTGATGTTACCGAGCAGTATAAAATGGAAGAACGCCTGCTTCAGGCACAGAAAATGGATTCAGTAGGACAACTCGCCGGCGGTATTGCTCATGATTTTAACAATATACTTGCCGGTATAACCGGCGCAGCTGAAGTTATCGCACTTATCGATTCTGAAAACGAACAAATTCAGAAATATGTTACGCTGATTCTCGATACGACGCAGGAGGCTACAGACCTTACTCAAAAACTTCTCGCCTTTTCGCAGAAGTCTAAAAAGAAATCAATCAAAGTAAATACCCATACCTGTATTATGGATGCCGTTAAAATTCTCGAACGGACTATTGATAGACGTATAGCCGTTAACATGGAATTGAAAGCTGACCACACCACAATTATAGGCGATCCTACACAGATCCGTAAGATTATTCTCAACCTTGGCATTAATGCCCGGGATGCTATGCCTGAAGGCGGTGAATTGACTATTGCTACTACCACTATCAAATTAGATAAAAAATACTGCCTTGATTCCCCCTTCGAGCTTACGCCGGGACAGTTTATCGAAATTTCTGTCCGCGATACCGGTACCGGCATGGATGATAAAACACTCGCACACCTTTATGAGCCTTTTTTTACGACCAAAGAAGCCGTTGAAGGAACAGGGCTTGGACTTGCTGCAGTATATGGTATGATCAAGGAACACCAGGGAAGTATCCTTGTTTTCAGTGAGTTGAACCAGGGGACTGTTTTTAAGGTATACTTACCCGTGAAAGAACAATCAACCGAAACTTCCATGGAAATTACTAAATTCGCCAAACAAGATGGTTCCGGCTGTATACTTGTAATAGACGATGAACGTGTTATCCGTGATACCTTAGAAGGATTTTTAAGAAAACTGAATTATGAAGTTATTCTTGCTAAAGATGGTGATGAAGGAATTGAAATCTATAAAAGGAACAAAGACAAAATTGCCCTGATAATCCTGGATATAATTATGCCAAAAATGAATGGATATGATGCTTTTAAAGCTATAAGAACAATAAATCCCGATGCAAAAATCCTTTTATCCTCAGGATTCAACCGTACAGCAGGTATGGACAAACTTCAGGAAGAAGGAGCTATAGGTTTTCTCCAGAAACCGTATCGTCAAAAAGAACTCTATGAGCTACTGGTTAAATTTCTAAAATCGCCTACATAAAACGCAGGAATAATCCTTCACCACATCTCAATTCTTACTAAAATGAATATCCAGCTAAAACTGAAACTGATCTGTTTTTCCGGCTTGAATCCTTGTTTAGATCGATTAATCCTTCTATATTACTTAACTCAATTACCAGAGTTCCCTTAGGTAATTCCCAATTTAGTTCCAAGCCATAATACAGTCCTAAATCAAACCACGAAACATCCGGAAGAGGATCAGAAAAATTTGATCTATCAGTATTATCTTTCAGTAAAACAGACGGGGATAGACCGAGCAAAACATTCGGCTTAAACCTTCCTGACAGCGGTAAATGCCCTTTAAACAGAAGCGGAACTTCCATATAGTTTAATTTCTTTGTTCCATTGTATGGGGCTCCTGCTTTGGAAACAAACCCTTTCTGCACGAAGTGTAATTCAGGTTGAAACACAAAAAAATTATTCATGTACAATGTTAGAAAAAAACCAATATTAATCCCTGTTTTTGTCTTGTATCTATCTTCAGACTCATAAGTACTCGGATTAATTCGTGATACTGATACCCCAATCTTTGCTCCTTTTGCAATCCCCTGCTTTTTGGAATCATCGGTAAAAGGAAATTCCTCCCGCGCAGGTGATTTAAATACTTTATTCAGGAACGGTATAGCCAGAAACGCAAAGCCTGTCTCTATAAGAATAATTGGCAGCCGCTTAGATGTTTCGGGCGGCGGGTCCATGAACATCCAGATAATATCGTTTAAAAGAAAAAGTGACGCTCCCGCAGTATATAAAAACATACCAATGTTGTACTTTCGCCTTATCTCAGGACGCCGCCAATCTTCGAACAACTTTTCTTTCATCTGCTTCTGGACTTCTGAATCTTCCTCCCGCACCTCCAATTCTACTAACGGGCCGGATTTAAAATGGAATAATGAATCATCCGGCTGATCACTTACCTCTAATCCGGCCAGTTTTTTCGCAATAATCTTTATCTTCTTCAGAAAAATAACATCTATTGAGCAATCATGGCATACCACTGTAGCACTTCGATCAATTTCCCGCATTTCCATATCGATGGTACGGACATGAACGGTTATAGTTCTCCCTAAATTGTTGACACTGCCGAGAACAACTTTATCCATACCAAGTTTCTTCCCGATCCTTACAATCCACGGAATCGTCCGGCACTCCTCCTGTTCTACCCCATACTCATCAAGTACTTCCTGTATTCTTTCGC
>CBDVBE010000340.1:0-7591 GCA_965372145.1 uncultured bacterium
AAAATAACACTTCATAAACCCGCAATTACAAAACGGTGTATGTCCAGAGTTCTGGTCTGATAGAAACGAGTGTCAGTAGGCGGCCAATACCATACATCCCACACAATACACTCATATCCCTGGCCGCTATAGATAACTTTGTCCCCAATTGTATAATGCGTGTCAGGTTCCCACGGTTCACAGCCTGCTGAGGTAACCTGTGAAACACTCATTAGCACACCAAAAGTGAATAAGCATAAAAGTTTCTTCATGCGAAACCATCCTTTCATTGATTGTTGGATTTTGTACTGTACTGCTTAATAAAACGCAATCGTTAGAATTGTCGGTATCTGAAACGTGTAAAGGATATTATGGCAGGAATTGTGTTGTGATAAAAAAAATGAGAAAGTGACTGTCTGTGTGTGACAACAATTTCGGCAATAAATTCTTAAAGAGAAAAATAATATAAGTGGGAGGGGCGCTGTCAAGTGGAATTTATGTTTTGCGCAAAGATAATCGTGGATGGTTTAAAAATTCCATTCCTCTTTGCTTATATCTACTATCTTTTCACGGCTGCATTTCTCACAGCCGCCTGTTGAATGACAGTAGAAGTGTCTGTCAAATATCTCGATCAATCTGAGATGGATAAGACCCGGGAAATATCTTCGCATATCGCATATTTCAGCGAGTTGTAATGGAATATTTGACACTGTAACAAATTACCAAATTTATCTATTTTGTAAAATAAAAAAATCCCAACTATCTGTTATAGCTGGGATTTTGCATATAAGTCAATGTAATTATCGATTCGGTTATTCGGAAGTTGTACTTTCCTCTTTTTTCTCTTCCTCTTTTTTCTTCAACTCATCCGGACTTTTAGTACAATTATTGAATTTACTTTCATACATAAGGAATATGACATCATTATCATTGGCGCGGACCCATTTTTCGGACTTGTCCGGTTGTTTCTTTCCGACAACGAAGCCCTTCTGGTCACCGTTATCAAGGTCAACCATAACCACAAGATCCGGTGCATCAAATCCCATGTCGCTGTCTTCCAGATCATAATTTTCTTCAAATTTTGAAGTCTTTAAATTGGAGAGATCATTAACCATTTTTGCTACAGTAGCGCTGTCAGCTTCATATTTCTCCGGGGCGGTGATATTCCATGTAGCCACACCGATCGAATCGAGAGATTTTTCAAGGACAATAGAGCTGCTCTCTGCAGTTGACGTGTCTTTTTTGGTAATGGTAATTTTTTTAGCGAGAGATTTATCGAATTTCATAACTGTTTTATCTCTCCAGCGGTTCTCATCGGTGAAAAAGGAATATTTGATACTTCCGCTGACACTGTATACATCATCCGTTCCCAGGGTACGGACATAGTGGCTGCTCCAGTCAGGGCCGCTTTTTCCAATGAGGAACGAGCCAATCAATTTATTTTTGCTATCCCAGACTTCCACGCGAGTTCCTTTAGTACTATCTACCTCAAACAGAGATTGCTTCTCAGGATTTTGCGAGATAAGTTCATCCTTCTTCATTATACTGAGTTTTTCAAGAACCGTTTCTATTGAAGCACTGTCAGCCGGAAAATTATCAAGCGGATTTGAGGCAGGCTCCTTCTCAACCTCAGCTTCTTTTTCCATCTCTTCAGCCTTTTCAATTATAGAAGTACCTTCCTGCTCTTTCCCTGCAATTCTGTCCCTCACTTCATCTACCATGGTAGAAGCAATAATCCACCGGTCACCTTTACGCTCTATTTTAATATTATTTTTACTATCACTGATTCTAAATGCAGAGATATTGGCTCTGGAGAATCCGGGAAAGTAGAGTTTTGATTTACTGGAGGACTTACCCGAACCAAGTTTTTCTGATAAAACGATAATTGCGATAATAGCAATGAGAATAATACCTAATATGACGAGATTTTTAGTTTTCATTTCTCATTTCCCTCCTTTGTTTCGGTTTTCGCCGGAGCGGGATTAATTTCAATGACTTCACGGCGTTTGAAGAAAATGATTATTCCAAAAATGATAAGAATGATCGGCATAAGCAGAATGTTTGTATATCTGATTGTACTGGCATAGGAAGTGCCCTGATCAAGTTTATCATTTTTAATAGTCCGGTCTACCAGTGACCGCGAACGGATAGCTATGAGATTTTCATCCAATGTCAGCCAGTCAACGATATTTAACAGGAATGCAATATTTCCTGGCGCTGCATTCTGTGCTGTAAGGAAATCAGAGTCGCCAATAACCACGAGATGTCTTCCGGAATTCGATGGAATGATTTCACGGCCAGTGTCCTCTTTGTCAAGCTGTATCTGACCCATTGCAGAGGTATCACCAGGTATAGGTTCCTTTTTAGGAGGAATGGATTTCCCTGCATAATAACTTTCAAAATCACCGGTCAGATAGGCAGCAAGATTATGACGTTCAAGTTCTTCCTGTTTTGAAGCAAAGACAGTATTCCAGTCCTGCTGTGGATTGAGATTGAAACGGCCGGTTTCAACCCAGCTTTTTTCTGATGATTGTATCAGTATTGTTGCCTCAATTATTTTTGCCTTTTCTTTATCTTCTGTTGCAGTCGAGTCAGCCATATCCACAAGAATAGTTAATGGGCTCGCCCATGGGAGGATCATCTGCGCTAATCCTGAAACAGCCGGGTTTTTCTTGGCGAAGCCATTCGGTAGAATTTTTGCTATATAAGGATAATTGACCGGGACATTCATACGAAATGGGCCAACCTGTTGTGGAATCTGCACCTGCCCGCAGGAGGCATCAAGAACAATGCTTGGTTCAACTTTAATACCGTAATGCTCAATCAATTTTAAAATAAGCGGATACTGTACTGAGGCGTTAACGCCCCGTTCCATACTAATTTTAATTGCATCAGCAAGAACAATCAGGTTGCCGCCTTTCATGAAGAACTGGTCAATTTCGAAGATGTCACGCTCGGTAAAACTACTAACCTCACCTCCTGGAACAATTAATGTTTTGTATGACTCGTTTATTGGTTTCCCATCTGAAATATCGACCAGATCTACAGTATAGTTTTGTTGAAGCTGCTCAAATATGGGTTTGAATTTTTCTTTAGTCGGATCAGGCGGAAGCTGCCCTCGCATCTGCATGCGCATTGATTCATCAAAGAACATTGATGTGTCGGTTTTCAAGACAGCCACCTTAGGTGTTTCTGTCCGGAACACCTTCATGATACATTGTGCAAGGTCATATTCGAAGTTATTTAAATTTTGAATAACCGGAATAATCTCTTTCTTGTCCGCATAGAGTACTGCCAAACCAAGAAAACCATTGATTACTTGCGCTTTATCTTTTTCATAGGTCTGCATCTGTATCTCAGGGATTCCCAGCGCCTTGACTTTTCTTTTTGATTCTTCATTTTCAGAAGGGTCTTCCCATATAAGATGAAGGTTTTTGCCGCCATACGCTTTAAATTCACTCAGGACGTCCTTAACGTCACCTTCAAGTTTTTTCAGATTGGGAGGCAGGTTTTTTGAAAAATAGACCTTGATATTCACTATATCATCAAGGTGTTTGAGCAGATTTTTTGAAGCTGATGAGATACTATACATCTTATTTTCGGTTAAATCGAGACGGACAAACTTTTTTGAAAAGATATAGTTTGCGATTGCTACAAAACCGAAAATGATCAGCACAAAGACTATTGACTGTGTTTGATATTTTACTTTTTTTGATGCCATATTATTCCCACTTCCTGCTTTCAATTGAACGGACATTTAGAAACAGAAAAAATCCAATAACCGACAGATAGTAGATAATGTCTCTGCTGTCGATAACCCCTCTTCCTACACTTTCAAAATGGTTGCCTATTCCTATATAAGTAAGAACAGGAATGAGGAACGAGGGGGCAAGCATGGTAACAAACGGGTTGCCTATGATAAAAAGGCAGAATGTTACAACGACAGCACCGATGAATGCCAGGATTTGATTTTCTGTCAAAGAGGAGATCCAGAGTCCGATAGCCAGATAGGCGCCACCAAGAAAGAGTGCGCCGATATAGCCACCGATAATAGGTCCACCGTCAGGATTACCCAGGATTGCTATAGTAATAGGAATAGTGATAGAAAGCAAAAGGGTAATAGCAAGAAAACAGAAACTCGCTAAAAATTTGCCTATCACTACTTCGATATCATTAATTGGCCACGTAAGGAGTAGTTCCAACGTCTTAACCTTTTTCTCTTCCGCCCAGCTCCTCATTGTAATAGCCGGTACAAAAATGAGAAATATCCATGGAAGCAGCGAAAAGTATCCACGCATATCAGCCTGGTTTATTATAAAGAATCCCTGGAAAAACAAGAAGTTTGTTACAACGAGATACACGGTAATAAACACATAGGCGATTGGCGAGAGGAAATAGGTTTTAAATTCTTTTGTAAAAATTGTCAGGATGGTCTGCATCGAGTTAACCCCTTGTAAGTTGTGTGAAAACATCTTCGAGACTGGTTACTTCACGTCTCAATTCTGCGAGACTCCAACCATTATCGACGACACATTTGAATAGATCTTCACCGACATCAACAGTCCCTTCTGCAGCAACAGTTACCCCTACCCATTCGTCTGCCAGGGCAGACGATACTGCATTTGATACCACCGGCAATGCTGAGAGCTTTGATGTGATACTCTCTTTATCACCTTTTAATCTGAGAGAATACTGGTTTCTCGTTCCGCTCTTTGCGGTGAGTTCATCCGGGGTACCGGTCGCTACAGAAACGCCGTCATTAATAATAAGAATACGACTACAGGTTGCGGCGACTTCCGAAAGAATGTGTGAGCAGTAAATGACCGTTTTTTCTTGACCGATTTTTTTTATCAGCTTACGAATTTCGACAATCTGATTCGGATCAAGTCCCGACATGGGCTCATCAAGAATCAGCAGTTCCGGATTATGGATCATTGCCTGTGCAAGACCGACACGCTGGCGAAATCCTTTTGAGAGCTTACCAATCTGTCGTTTAGTCATCCCGGTTAAACCACAAACCTGATACATTGTATCTTTTGCCTTTGAGAGGTCCTGTCCTTTCAGACCACGAAGCGCACCGACAAATGACATATACTCATCGACAATCATGTCATTGTACAGCGGGTTATTTTCGGGAAGATAACCGATTTTTTTACGGATTTCAAGACTGTTTTCAACGACATCAAGTCCCTGAATTGCTATAGTACCCGATGATGCCGGTATAAAGCAGGTTATGATACGCATCGTGGTAGTTTTACCCGCCGCATTTGGTCCTAAAAATCCAAATACTTCTCCCTTTTTGATCTGAAACGACAGATCCTTTACAGCGTGTACCTTACCGAAACGTTTGTTGAGTTTTTGAACATCAAGTATTAATGAATTATTTGTAGCACTCATGATAGATTACCTTTAGTAAAAGATCGTTTCAAATTGTTTGTTCCATTAACAAAGACATTAATTAAAACGAGGTAATAAAATGCTTTTTTTATAGGGTTGTTGTCAATATTGTCTTTGTGTGGCATAAAAACAATTATGTTTCAAGTAATATTTGCTGTTTTTTTTTGTTTCTTTAAAAAGACGAATACGTATGAAGAGCGAGAATATTGTTATAATTTTTAGTTCGGGGAGAAAAAAAAGAGAGAAACACGTTCTCTCTTTATACTGTGCTATTTAAGGGTGCTTAATTAAACTTTCTTTGTACTCTGAATTTCAACGCGAAGGTTCTGGGATAATTTTTTAATATTCTGCAGACATTTACGAGCCCGAGTCCCTGCAGACTTGTTACCGCGAGAAAATTTTTCGTATTCGACTTTAAGTATTTCAATTTCGTTTAGCAGTTCTTCCATACTCTTTTACTCCTTTTTAAATATGGGAAAAAGATTAAAAATAGTTATTTATAATCAAATTTATACCACAGAGTCCTTTTGAAAAATTTACGTCATAGTTTGCACAAAAGCAAATGATTTTTATAAATACCTTTATTAAAAATATTCTAAAAGAAAATAGGTTCCCGCAGGAATAAGAGAATTGTTGATAAAAGGGATACGTTTCAAGAGCCCTTCGGCAAAGAGTTCATTAAGGAAGCTGGGATGTTTCTTTTTCTCAATCACTTTTGTCTTCTCCGGAAGATCAAGGCTCTGCTTAAGATACGCAAGAGCATCACTGTACCCACCGAGACTGTCGATAAGGCCGTTTTCCAGTGCCTGCTCCCCGGTAAAGATTCTGCCGTCTGCAATAGCGCGTAATGTGTCTATATCCATATCACGTGCAAGACTAACATGATTAATAAATTGATTATGGGTATTCTCAATGAGGTTCTGTAAAAACATCTTCTCCTTTTTGGACAGGTCACGGTTTGGATTACCAATATCTTTCATCTTTCCGGCTTTTATTGTGGTCATCTTTATTCCCAGTTTATCCAACAGTTTATAGTAATGGGGGAACTGGAAGATGACTCCGATACTGCCGGTGATAGTACCGGGATTGGCAAATATCTTTGAAGCGGGGCTCGCAATATAGTAACCGCCTGACGCTGCAACATTTCCCATGCTTACAATGAGTGTTTTATGGCTGTCGCGGTAACGTAACACCTCGCTATATATTTCCTGAGATGGAGCAACCGCACCACCCGGGGAATCGATACGGAGAATAACACCGGCAATGCTGTTATCTTTTCGAAATTCTTCTAGCTGTTTGACATAATTTTCGGAATAGTAAATAATATCGAAAATTTTTACGAGTCCTATTTTTTTGCCTGTAGCGGTGAGGGAAAACGTACCGCTGCTTTTTTGAGATGTAAGGATCACCAATGATCCAATAATCACAGGTGCTATAATAATACAGAGAATTATTATAATTTGCCTTTTGGTCATGAACCCTCCGGTAATACAATACGAATTGTATCCCCAGGCATAAGAACCGATTTATTATTGAGTTTATTTGCCTTATAGAGTGAATCTACTGTTACACTAAATAGATCAGCAATAGTCCAGAGGTTATCCCCTTTTTGCACTTTATAATATATAATACGTCCAGGAGAATGTTGCGCATTCTTCTTTTTCAATTTCTTCTTATTACTTCCGGTGTCTGGTATGCGTATAAGGTCACCCGGTTTTATTATTGAGTTTTTCGATAAGTTATTCACCTGCAAAATTTTGTTAATGTCTGTAGAGAATAAATCTGCAAGAAGACTTAGATTATCGCCTTTTTTAATTTTATAAAGGATCGTATTACCACTACGCGTTACTGGAGTGCTTTTGGGTTTTTTAATTGTATGCTGTTGGTAGAAAACCAGTTGTTCGCCAGGTTTGATAATAGGATTATCAAGGTTTTTATTGTTCCATGAAGCTAAGGTTTCAACCGTAGTACCAAGGTTGTTTGCAATACTGTACAGATTATCCCCTTTTTTAACTGTATATATTGATTTAGGACCGTCAGTGGGCTGCTTTTTCGGCTGTTTTTTTATACTTTGTGTTGTAGTTTTCTGAGGGATGGAGTTTTGGTCCTCAATATAGAGTTTAATTACAGTACCAGGTTGTAATCTTCGTGCATTGGTAATATTATTCCATCTGCATATTGCGTTGATTTTAATATTAAAAAGTTTTGATACATC
>CBDVBE010000341.1:0-7587 GCA_965372145.1 uncultured bacterium
GCTGCGCCCTGTCAGTTGAAATAAAGGGTTCCAGAGTCGTGTCCGTGACGGGCCATACCAGTGAAAAGGGTGAAGTATACGCCCAGAGTGAGGTAGAAAACCCGCTCAGAATTGTAACATCAACGGTTATGACAACATTCGCATCGGTGAAGTTCCTGCCGGTGAGAACGGAAAAACCCATTCCGAAAGCCCGTATCTTTGACATCATGGCAGCGATACGAAAAATTATCGTGGACACACCGCTTAATGCAGGTGATATCGTTGTTGAGAATTTTCTGAACCTCGGGGTAAACCTTATCGCAACGCGAGATATCCGCTCCTGTGTGTAAGATCGGCTTGCTACAGTGAGAAATATGAAAAAACAGCAGAATAATACTGTACCGAAACCTGTTCCCTGGCCGGTACGCTTCTTTGCGCACCGCGGTGTGCTGAAAGAGAATACAGTCGAATCGTTCGCTAAGGCTGCCGGAGTAGGTATACCCGGTGTGGAAATGGATATCTGGGCGCTGGGGAATGAGCTTAAAATCGGGCATGGAAAATATACCGCGAAAAAGGCTGGCGCGCCGCTGCTGCGCAATGTCCTTGACGCTATAGCTGAACGGGCAGTGCTATGGAGACCTGTTGTCAATATTGAACTTAAAAGCCGGGGAACCGCTGAGCTGTTGCTCACATTGCTGAATCAATACCGGGACGATCGGAAATGGCGTTTTACTGATTTTATCATTTCAGCGTTTATTGAGAATGAAAAATCACAGGAAGAAACTGAATTGATTCATGAGATGGAATACCTGTCAAAAAATGCAGACATCCCCCTGGCTGTTTTAACCCGTTTTTCAGGGAATATACAGAGGCATTTGGAACTGGCGAAAAACCTTCGCGCCTGTTCGATTCATCTGAAATTGAGAGAAATCAACCGCTCCTATGTTGACAGGGTGCATCGGAACAATTGTACCGTGTATGTATGGACGGTGAAGAAACGTAACGATCTCGTAAAACTTGCAGGCACAGGAGTGGATGGAGTTTTTATCGATTCTGTCGATAGCATTCTGGGGTATACATTTTCTGAGTGACGTTTCAAACGGTAGGAAAGAGTGTGTTTTTCTTCATCGTAATGCTATAATAAAATTGTAGAAACGACAATGTTTTTACGTGAATTTTAAAAGGTAACACGGCCATGGGCAAAAGCAGAAGAGGGAAAAAAATCCGGATTGGCATAGTGGGGTGCGGCAGGATCGCCGACCTCCAGTGCCTGGGGTACCTGGATCATCCCGGTGCGGAAATCATTGCCGTATGTGATCCGGTATCTGACCGGGCACATCAGCGCGCGCGGGAGTGGGGCGCCTCGTATGTCTATAAGAGTCTTGAGCGGTTACTGAAAAATCCCGCTATCGACGCCGTTGACATTCTTACCCCGCACCATCTTCATGCCCGGCAGGCCATTGACGCCCTTGAGGCAGGTAAACATGTATCGCTCCAGAAACCGCCTGCGCTGAACATGAAGGAGTTCGATGGTATTGCCGCGGCTGCGGAGCGTTCAGGAGCAACCTTCAGGGTATTTGAGAATTTCATGTATTATCCACCCCATGGCAAAGCAAAAGAACTTATTGACAAAGGGGCTATCGGGACGCCGGTCTCGATACGTATAAAAACAGCTGTCGGCAACCAGGCTGCAGGGTGGCACGTTGATGCTTTTTCACAGCAGTGGCGGCGTGATCCACGTCAGGGCGGCGGCGGTCCACTGACTTTCGATCACGGTTATCATTGCTTTAATATGGGCCGTTTTTTCATACCGGCGGAAATTGACCGCGTGCACGCTTTTATCAATTGGGAAAAAACGGGGAAAGGGAGCTTGGTGGACGGGCCTGCATTAATCTCCTGGTCATATAAGGGAAAACCAGCCCGCTACGGCTCATGGGAAGTTGTTGATTCCCATGAAATGCGGATAGTATCAAAATACTATGTCAGTGATGACAGGATTGAAATCCACGGAACTGAAGGAATCATCTGGGTAAACCGGTGCAGCGGTAACCTGCTTGAAGAGCCGTCTGTAGTGCTTTACCGGGATAATGAAGTACGTGCCTTTCACCATATCCCTGCTGACTGGGCAGAATCTTTCAGGCTCGGAGTGCATGATTTTATTGACGCATTACTTGCGGGGAAAAAACCGCCTCAACAGCCGGATGATGCCCGCAAGACCTTTGCCTTCTTGCTGGCTGCCGCAAAAAGCGCTGAGGAAAAAAGGGAAGTCGCTCTTGATGAGTTCAAGTAGATTACTACAACGGAGCTGTGAGAGCACCGGCAACAGAGAAACGAGTGTCGGGCATACTTGACAAAACGATAGTCAGGGTGATAATGAATAAAAATATAATAAAGTCACAGAAGAAAAGGCCACTGCCACCGGCGGCAACCCGTACCAGACGTGCGCGGCGGATAGCCGGAGCCGGTAACGTTGAAAAGGCGATTGCCGGCGGTGCACTTCCACGGTATATTGACACAACGGTATCGGAGGCCCTGGTACTGGGACTATTATGGCAAGGGGTAAGAAAATTTATCACCGTGCTCGGCCATGGATCCACCGAAATCGGTGAAGTCCTTCGCATCTATGAAAAGGCCGGACTGGTACAGACCTTCTGCGTCCGCAATGAAATAGCCGGCGCGCACGCTGCCATGGCGCTGCGATGGGTGACTGGGGAAAAAGCAGCAGTAGTAACATCAATCGGCCCGGGTGCACTGCATGCGCTGGCAGCCTCGCTTACCGCGTCGAGTGACGGGGTCGGTGTCTGGTTCCTCTTTGGTGATGAAACCACCGAAGATGAAGGGCCGAACATGCAGCAGATACCCGGCTCGAACCAGCTGCAATTCCTGAAACTGTGCTCGGTCATGGGACCTGCTTATACACTACATACACCTGGTGCTTTGCAAACAGCGCTGAGACGGGGATTGAATGCCGTTGACAATCCGCATCGCGGCAGTCCATTTTTTCTAATACTTCCAATGAATGTACAACCCCTGGCCATGCCGCAATTCAATGTCAATGAGCTGCCTGTAGGTGTGCCGCCTTCAATGGGAGCTGCGGCTGATGACGGGGCCTATGCACGAGCCGTAGAAATTATCAGAAATGCAGAAAAAATCGTTGTGAAAATAGGTGGTGGTGCACACAATGCCGGCAAAGAGTTGGCGACGTTTCTCGATATCGCCGATGCAGTAGCAGTCACCAGTCCGCTGGTATCGGGATTGATACCGTTCAACCACCCGCGCAATATGACGGTCGGTGGGTCGAAAGGCTCCATAAGCGGGAACTGGGCTATGGAACACGCCGAGGTGCTTGTCGCGGTGGGCAGCAGGTTTGTCGGCCAGTCGGACTGCTCGCGGACCGGGTACCCGAAAGTCAGACAGGTTATAAATTGTAATACCGATATACACGACGCCACCCATTACGGCAGGACACTCGCACTGGTCGGTGATGTACGCAGCACACTGGCACGGCTCAACCGCGTGTTGAAAAAAACCGGTGTTGTGCCTCCGTCAAAAACCTCGGCATGGTTATCTTCCTGTATGCAGCAGCGAAGAAAATGGGATGCTTTCCGAAAAAAACGGTATGCCACACCAACACTTTTTGATGAAATGTGGCAGCGTGAGGTGCTCACCCAACCTGCGGCAATACACTGCGCGGCTGTTTGGGCGCGGAAACACATGGCGGTCTGTTTCTTCGATGCCGGTGATGTGCAGGCCAACGGTTTTCAGATTGTTGAGGATGATACCCTGGGGCAGACCTTCACCGAAACAGGAGCGAGTTACATGGGGTGGGCAGTCTCTTCACTGCTGGCAACGGGTATCACTGACAGAAAGTTTTACGGAGTGGCATTTTCCGGCGACGGCTCGTTCACCATGAACCCGCAGATTCTCATTGACGGAGTCAATCACGGTGCTACCGGCTGTATTATTCTGTTTGATAACCGGCGCATGGCCGCAATCTCGGGGCTGCAGGAGGCTCAGTACGGTATATCGCACGCGACCAGCGACCGGGTAGAAATTGACTATGTGCAATGGGCTTCGTCGGTCACCGGCGTGGCTGCATTTCATGGAGGCTATTCACCGGCTGAACTTGAAGCGGCCCTTGATAAGGCTTATAAACACAAAGGATTGTCGTTTATTGCGGTACCGGTATATTACGGCCCTCATGAACTGGGCGGAATGGGCGTGTTCGGTCGCTGGAATGTGGGAAGCTGGGTCGAGAATACCCAGAAACTTCGGCATACCATTGGCCTGTAAACGATACCACTAATGAGTACCTCACAACCGGATAGGTGAATAGTAAATTATGAAAAAGAAAAGTAAAAAACAGTGGGCAGGCATTGATCGTTCGCTTACCAATTACGGCGATGAAGGATTCAGCAAATTTCTCCGGCGTGCGTTTCTTCAGTCCGCAGGATATGACGCGGAAGATATCAACCGGCCGGTTATCGGTATTGCAGACACCTCCTCGGATTACACCACGTGTCACCGTGAAATGCCCGAGCTGGTCAATGCCGTAAAAAGGGGCATTCTTGAAGCGGGAGGCCTGCCGTTTGCATTCCCGACAATCTCATTGGGAGAGATTCTCATTTCCCCGACGTCAATGCTGTACCGCAACCTGCTGGCTATGGAGACCGAGGAGATGATTCGTGCCTACCCGATGGATGCGGTGGTTCTTCTCGGCGGGTGTGACAAGACTGTTCCCGCGCAGCTTATGGCTGCGGTAACAGCGGATATTCCCGCCGTCTGCGTGGTGACCGGGCCCATGTATACCGGCAGGGTAAAGGGAGAACGGGTCGGCGCCTGTACGGATTGCCGCCGTTACTGGGCTGAATACCGGGCCGAGGCGATTTCGCAGGATGATATTCTTGAAGTGCAATCGTCACTTTGCCCCACGGGAGGTACCTGCATGGTCATGGGTACCGCTTCAACTTTTGCCTGCCTGACTGAGGTTATGGGTATGATGCTTCCCGGAGGCGCAACGCCCCTGGCCCATAGTGGCGAACGGCTCAGCACTGCTGTAGCTTCGGGACGGGCTGTGGTAGAACTCGCGAAAAAGGGACTGAAACCGTCCGATATTGTATGCAAAGAATCGTTTGATAATGCGATAACCGTTCTGGCTGCTCTTGGAGGCTCTACAAATGCGGTTATTCACTTGACCGCAATCGCGCGGCGGGCCGGTGTGATGCTGACCCCTGATGATTTTCATACCATTATCTCACAGGTGCCCCTTCTGGTAAACTGTAAACCGGCCGGAGTCAATTACCTTGAGGATTTCCACTATGCCGGGGGTATGCCGGTATTGCTGAAAGAGTTACGGGATTTCCTCAATCTCGATACGATATCAATAACAGGGAAATCACTCCGTCAACTGATAAGGAAGGCGCCTGCTCCGGCAAAATGGCAGAATGTAATCTACCCGCTCAGCGATCCCTTCGGGCCGACAGGAGCGATCGTTGCACTGAAAGGTTCACTGGCGCCTGACGGCGCGATTATAAAAAAAGCTGCTGCAAGTGAGCGTCTTCTCTGTCACCGCGGGCCTGCCGCGGTATTCGAATCACCCGAAGACGTCATGAAGAGGATCGATGACCCGTCACGGGGGATTACTGAGAACCATGTGCTGGTTATGCGCAACGCCGGACCTGTTGCCTGCGGTATGCCGGAAGCTGGCTCGATGCCTGTACCACGGTACCTGGCAAATAAAGGTGTCAGGGATATGGTCCGCATCTCCGACGCGCGTATGAGCGGTACTGCTTTCGGTACGATTATTCTTCATTGTGCACCTGAGGCGGCAGTGGGTGGTCCAATTAGTCTGGTTCGGGATGGTGATATTATCGAGCTGGATGTCGGTAAACGGCGGATAGACCTCTGCGTTTCAAAAAGAGAGCTGCAGCGCCGGAAAAAAGAGATTAAACCGTTTATACCTCCCGGCAGGGGATGGAAAAAATTGCATGCTGAGCATGTGCTTCAGGCGGATAAGGGGGCGGATCTCGATTTTCTCGTTGGTTGAAAGAAGTCTTCCACCATACATTATCTATCATTAAAAAATCCTGCTTTAAAAATCGGATAGATATTGGATGGTGGATATTAGAGATTGTCTATATCCTTAGGGACGGAGTTACTTTATTGCATTAAAAAGCAAGGGAAAGGTAAATCGTATTAATAACGAGGTAATTGCAAAAGTCTCATAACGCCCCCAAAATCCCCCGAAGGAGGGACTTATATGGACTTTTTACTGTTATAATTCGATTTTTGCAATTACCTCTCTCTAACAATAAAAGTACGCATTTCAAGGAACTATGAACAATATATCCTCCCGGAGAGGCAGGAAGAGCAGTTGCAGTCTTACCATACCGAATGTTCGGTGAGGCACTTCTTTATCGCGCTTATAGGATGTTGGGAAAAAAGTGACATGAGATTGATTAAAGCAATAAAGCAACTCCGTCCCTGTTATGCATAAAATGCGTATTAATCAATCCTGTATTTAATCCTCTGAGTAAATTCCAAGGCCAAACCCCTCAAATGGTAAAAGAAACTAAAGCGATAACTTAACTTTTCAACCAGTCAAAACGTATATAGTATATAGAGACACAAAAATGACACGCTGAAAATGGAACTGTCCGATAATTCAATAGGTTATGCTGTTATAAGGAGAATGAAATAACTATAAATGTATACATGAATTTGACATTTTCTCCTATTCCGGGTATAATTAAATTAAGGAAGTATATATATAGGTATTTGATAATCAAGAAGGAAAGGAAGGGTATTCAAAAGTATATCAATCAAATTCCAGCGAAATAGCAGCATACTATCGAAGGGCTTAGAAAGTGATTACAGATTGTTACTTTAATACAAAAAAGTGTATTATCCTGTAATAACCTGCAGTTACTTAGCGGTAGCCTTGATTGTTGAGAGTTACTCTAGGTTGAATGATAGCAAATATCCATCTCATCTAAGACACCATATCATTATAGCACTCTCTAAATGCTCCTTTTTCGCTAAATGATTTTTCGCTCACAATCAGATTGATTACAACGGGATTTTCGCACCGCCACACTTTCTTTCAAATCTTAATAATTTGCACCAAGATAAAGAAAATATCTTCAACGGCTTTGTTATTTAAACGGTTAACTTAATGGGGACGTCAACAAAACAGGCAAGAAATTATGTATAATGGAAAAACTATAGGACTGGCACTTGGCGGCGGCGGAGCGCGTGGATTTGCGCACCTCGGTATTTTGAGTGCGTTAAAAGACGCAGGTATCGAGCCTGATGTGTATGCCGGAACCTCGATGGGAGCCGTCGTAGCTGTTGCGTATCTGCAGGATAGAACCATTAATCATTCGGAAATTTCTTTAAAACATTTCGTCAATCAGTATGCACGCCGTTTCGCGGCAATAAGTTTTACTGAGACAGGTGGATATGAAAAGAAAGGGTTTATACAAAGTGTCGTCAATACTCTGCATAACGGTCTGAAATTCATGTCATTAGCAATGAAAATTTATACCAATAAGGCTATGACCACAAAATCCGGTTGGAAAACATCTAACTTTTGAAAATATAATTCCT
>CBDVBE010000342.1:0-7561 GCA_965372145.1 uncultured bacterium
AGCGTCGGGTTTGTTTTTATTATAGTTTTTGTAGATTGGAAATGGTCAAGTGCTTTTGCTCGCTTTCATGAGAAAGGTTTGATCCCTGATAAATTTAATATTCCTGTTTTAATAAGTTAATCTATAGTAACAAGCGTATGGCATGCTCTGAAGAGACATGCCACCTTTCTAGAGAGGTTTGATGTGATGTTATTTGGTTATAAGCAGGGCACTTGCGTCACTTGCGTTTATGCTAACCCGGCTGGTGAATCGAACCCCTCTAATTCGGTAACTAAAGGACTTGCCAATGCCATCAAAAAGAGTACTAATAAGGACCATTACGGTTTTACCGTTAATATGAGTCGGGGAAACATCTCTTTCCCTTCCAACAGCAATGTCAGGGAAGTGCGGCTTTATAATACTAATGGCAGGATAGTTTTCCAAAGAAAGCTTGAAGGAAAACACTCTTTTTCAATCAGGGATTGCCCGGATGGGTTTTATGTTTTGCATGTGATGATTGATAAGGGAGTGTTAACCAGGGGAATTGTTTTAAATAAATAGGTTGGAATTTGTCGATGCATTGTATTGGTAGGGGCTCGCCATATTAATACCTGAGTCTAAAACTAATGCTTATTCAACTTGGTGTACTTCTCCACCTGCATTCCATTATGCACATGAAAGGCATTTAGGAAATCTATATTACCATCAGTTCTTAATACTCGACTTTTTAGGTTGAATGGTACCCCAGTTAATGTTATTGATGCCCCCACAACTAAACAAGCGAGCCCCCCTGTAGAGCCCTTGACTTTTGAATTCATCATATCCACAAAAGTCCATACAAGTCCCCCACAACCGATAATACTACCACTGATGAAAAGTACTCTTCCAAATCGTTCTAATTTTTGACTCCTAAGTACATATTGATTCGCACGCATAATCTGATTTCTCAAAGAATCAGACATGGTAATCTTGTCACTTTTATAAATTGTAGTATCAAAACCACATACCTGTTTCTTCATTGCGTTAACCAGCTCTTCCGGTTTATTGTAGATCCGCCCCCCCGGCAGTTGATACCAGCAATATATTCTCTCCAGCATTGTAGTATCTTTAAATAATTCTAATTCAGGATATTTCTCATCCAATAAGGAGAGATTTGCCTGAACTTGACTATATTTAAAAGAAGGCGTTGTTACTTCCAGATACTGCTGTAAAGAAATTTGAGCTTGAGATCCTGATACAAAAAGGGATAAGGCAATGATGATATGTTGTTTTTTCATAGTAATAAAATAAACAGTGTTCCTCCTCATTTTCCACTTTTATTAAACTCCCTATTCCGGGACGGTGGTTTCTTAACAGTTTAACTCCAAACATAGTTGTTTCCCGCATTTGCAACTCAGTACGCAAAACACATGGCCTTCTTTGGGGGAAGACCCTTCCCTTGCGGGCAGGACTAAAGGCTTTCACGAGAGCGTCCCGGATAAAGAATTAAAAGTACCCAGTTCCCAGTTATCAGTCTTAAAAATCCAATCTTATTACTCTTTCCCCACATTTTGTATATATTAGTATTAATAAGGCTGATTATTTGTATTACCAAAGCTCTTTCCACTTCCCTGGAGAAATAAAAATGAGAAAACCCCTCTCATTCATCACACTTCTTCTGTGCCTTGTATTCCATTCAAGTGACGCCAACGTCCATAAAGTCACCATGGCCCCTGATGCGGCCGATCCCATTACTCACCAGATACTGAGCGCACCTTCGGTCCTGTTCCTCATTGATAATTCCGGCAGTATGACCGGTTCCGATGTGACTCCTGCAGAGGACCGTTGGGGAGAACGGTTTAAACTCGCTTCCGATCTCATTGACAGCCTTTATATGATATTTGACAGTGTGGAAGTGGGGGTGTCGGTATTTAAGAAATATCTCTATTACGATCCTTCAGATGACAGCAGATTCGCGCAATGCCCGGAACAGGATACCGGGGCCTATTTACCGCTTATTAAACTCGATTCCTCCTACGCTCCGGACGGAAAAATGGGATTCGAGATAGTTTGGGAGTATCTTCGCTACGATACGGTTGGTGCTAACTATAAATATGTTGATTTGAGATACATACCGTCAAACGTTAACATAAATGGTGCCTCGTCAAACATTACTGCCGGTTTTCAGGCGGCAAAAAATGCATTTAAAACAGCACGGTATCCAAAACACAGGCAATTTATAATCTTCTTCACCGATGGTGTGGCTACCTACCCCGGAGAGGTGGGAAGCCCGGAAGCAAACCAGTATATTGAGGACGCCAAAACAGGCGTCCCGACAACATTTACTGTATATTTCACGCAGGATTCGGTTCCACCTCCTGATCTTGTTGAAATGACAGACAATATCAAGTATAATGATTTTTCATTTATAAATGACAGCAGTGCAATGTGGCCTATTACCCTGGGACAGCAGACTATAAAAGACCTGATACTTGATCATATTCTGACCACAGCAATAGTAAGCAAGAATCCGCCGGAGGATTCATTAACGATCCCCGTTGATAGTACGGTTCATTTTTCTCTAACACCGAATCCTCTATTTTTCATTCTTGATGAAGCTATCTATGAATGGACTAAAAACGATCTCCCGGCAGGGACAGGCGATTCCTACCAGTTATATACTGACTCTTCAATGGAGGGGAAAACATACAAAATCACTTGTATAGTTTCCGATACGAATCTTGCGGATACTTCTTCCTGGATAGTTGCAGTTGTTAACAATACGGGAACACAGGAAGATAACAGCATCATATCCGGGGACATTGCAATACGACAGTATTATCAGAAGTCGATAACCATCGCCATACCTCACCATCAGGATGTAATACCTGATTCACACTTGCGAATATATTCCCTTTGCGGCAGGAAGGTTTTACATTTGGATTTATGTAATTTGAGAACGGGAATAAACAGAATAAATATTGAACCATTCAATAGTACCGGCAGCCTCTATATCGCAGAGTTACAGGTGGGGAAGAAAAGATTAAAGACAAAAATACTTCTCACTCAGTAAAATTAAGGAACGGTGTCTTCTTAACAGTGTAACTCCAATCATAGTTGTTTCCCGGCATTTGCACATTTGATTTAGAGGAAGAAATAAAACGGCCCTCCCTGACCTTTAAAACTCTCAGACTGCAATTACTTTAACTCGTAAACCAGCTATCCTTAAAGATATTTCTTCACCATTTATTTCACATTCCCCGGGTAGATAATTATTCCCGCCGCCTCCCGGACCCCATTTCTACACACTCTCATGGATAATAAAAAGTTGGAGAAATCTCCCGTACAAAATATTTTATAAACAGAAAGGATCAAAAATGAATAAAATTTATTACATCGGCCTGCTTGTATCAATGTCTCTGTTAGCAGTCTCCTGTGGTGATAAAGGTTCCGGAGATGACAATACAGACATCAATAACATTACAAATTCAATTTCTCCTCTAAAAATCGGCAATACCTGGGAATTTATCGATTCAATCTATTCCTCAACAGGTGTGACCACAAGAAATCCAAAAGTAACCATCAGTGGTTCTGATACAATCATAGTCAGCACCATACCGTATGTTGGTTATTTCTGGAATTGGTATTCCGGTATTGCCATTGGGAATACACCTGTTTTATGTGATTATAAATGGGTCCATTATAATGACTCAGCGTCTGGTTTATGGGTTGTGGGAGGTATATCTTCATTTGATACACTTGTCTCATTGTCGCACAAAATTCATCACCCGGTCGATAGTGGTGACGTTTGGACTTTTGCACAACCATCCTATATTATTGAAGATTCAATGTTTGTAATTGACAGTGTTCAAATGACCTGTATAAAGACAAATTACATGGTTAATACGCCTGCTGGAAATTTTCCATGTAATGTTTATAAATACCGGAAATCCATTGATAGAATCACTGCTTTTAGTGGAGAAATAAATTATCGAAATCAATCAGAAACACCAAAAGGAATCTGTGATGTTTTTCTGTACTATTCCGAGAATGTTGGTTACGTAGCATATGTGGAAATGGTTGGTGCTCAGGTTACACTTAAAAGACTTTTAAGTAAAGTAACATTACTTTAAATAATTGTAATGAAATAGAAGGTAATTGCGAAACATTTATATAATCAAAGGGATGCGATGAGAAAAACAAAAGGACTAACAATCATTCTGATACTTGTACTGTTTTTTATTTCAAATAGTTATTCAAGTTCAATTGAAGTTGGCGGAAACATCTATTCTGATGTTACTTGGAACAAAACATTAGCCGATACCGTCAAAGTAACGAGTGAATTAACTGTAGACAACGGCATAACCCTGAACATAGGACCTGGTGTGTTGGTGGAATTCCAGGGTTTTTATCGACTTAACATACAGGGGCGGATTCTTGCACAGGGTGTTGCCGGCGATTCAATAAAATTTTATGCAATAAATTCAGATACCGGCTGGAATAGTATCTGGTTTGATAATACACCGGAAACGAATGATTCATCCTGTATTTCATATAGTATTCTTACTGGAGGGAAGACTAAATTAAGTGGCAATGATATCTCGCAGGAAGAAAGGAGTGGAGGGGCAATTCACTGTGACAGTACTTCAAAATTACGAATTAATAATTGCTTAATAAAAGACAATTTTGCCTCTTTTCAAGGAGGTGGTATCTATTGCAATAGTTCTTCTCCTTTAATTCTAAATAATGCAATCAAAGATAACAGAAGTAGTGGAGGCGGTGCTTCCGGAGGAGGAATTGGCTGTTATTCATCCTCATCCCCTCGCATAGCAAACAACATAATTGAAAACAATAAATCACAATCAACTATGAGCGGCTCAGGTGGTGGAATTTATTGTGACAGCTCATCTCCCTTAATTACAAATAATGTCGTTACAAATAATTATGCCGTGACGGGTAGTGGAATTTATTGCAAGTATTCATCTTCATTAATAACAAATAATATCATTACTGGTAATACAGGGTGGGCTGGTATAGGAATTTATTGTGGTTGGTCATCTTCCACCATTATAAATAATGTCATAAAAAACAACCATACCTTGAATGGTATGTCCAATCATGGCGGTGGAATTTTAAGCACACGCTCTTCTCTCTCAATTTTAAATAATACCATTGTAAATAATATTGCCACAGGAAGAAGCGCACTCGGTGGAGGAATTTATAGTGACAGTTCTTTTCTTTCAATATCCAATACAATTATATGGGGTAATAAAGCCGATACAGCCGGTAACCAGGTATATATAAAAGACGGTAACTCCGTTCTTGATTTTCATAATTGCGATATTCATGGGGATAGCGCTGATTTCGGCTTTGGAACTGGAGTAAGTTTTACCGGTGAATATCTGAACAATATAGATGCCTATCCAAATTTTACAGACAGCCTAAATGGAAATTATTCGATACCATTCTCGTCTCCATGTACAGATATCGGTACCATCGACACATCAGGATTGAATCTTCCATTAATGGATCTTGCTAATAAGCCCAGAATTTCCAGGCATAGAATAGACATTGGCGCTTTTGAGTACCAGAATTCTGCTCCCGTTGTTTCGGGTGGGCAAACATTTACTGTTATTGAGGATTCGGCCCTTACGATAACGTTAGATTCGATTTCAGCTTCTGATATCGAAAATGATTCCCTTGGTTTAGTTATTGCGTCAGGTGATAATTATACCTTGTCAGGCACAACAATAATTCCTGCACCAAATTTTAGCGGTACTCTGATAGCGCCTGTTTCTGTTACCGATGGATTTGCAAATTCAAATGTGGTCAATATATTAGTAACGGTTACACCGGTTAATGATGTTCCGGTGTTGACAGCTGCTGTACCGCAAACAATAAATGAGGATACACAAATTACACTAACAACGGCAATGATCAGCGCCGCAGATTCTGATGGTGATTCGTTAACGGTGGTTGTTGACTCCGGAGCCAATTATACTGTTTCCGGTACAACGGTGATACCCGACGCAAATTTCAATGGAACTCTCACTGTCCCACTTTCCGTTAATGACGGTTTGGCAACTTCAAACACAATGAATATGACAATTACAGTAACTCCGGTAAATGATATTCCAGTCTTAGATTCCGTTACTGCTCAGGTTACTAATGAGGATACACCAATAACATTAACGGCAGCCATGGTCACCGCTTCGGATATTGATGCAGACTCGTTAACGCTGGTTATTAAACCCGGGGTAAACTACACTGCAGCCGGAGCGATTCTTACTCCTGCATTAAATTTCAGCGGGGTGCTTACCGTTCCGGTTACTGTTCATGACGGCACTGCTGAATCCAATATGATGAATATGTATCTGACGGTATCACCGGTAAATGATATCCCGGTAATAACAGCAACTGTTCCCCAAACAATAAATGAGGATGGCTCAATCACAATTACAACAGCAATGGTAACCGCTTCGGATGTTGATTTGGATCCTCTTACAATGATTATTGACACAGGTGCAAATTATACGGTAACTGGTACTGTGGTAACTCCCGTTTCCAATTTCTTCGGCATTCTTACTGTTCCGGTAATAATGAGTGATGGAGCAGCCCTGTCAGCACCGGTTCCGCTGATAGTCACTGTTACTCCGGTAAATGATACTCCTGTTGTTATTACTCCGGTAAATGATACTATACAAGCCGATTCTCTTTATACAAAACAGATCGTTGGTTCTGATATAGATAGTGCTGATACATTAACCTGGAGGCTTGCAAAGGCTCCATTTGGAATGACCATTGATTCCTTAACAGGAATTATATCCTGGATACCGGCGAAAACGCAGTTGGGTCTGGACACGGTCACTATTTCTGTTATTGACAAAGGCGGCGCTGTTGCAGTGTCGACCTATTTTCTCAGCATATTCAGAATAGTACACAAAGTGAATGGTGACAATGACATCCCTGATATTGTTGTTCAAAATGAATATCCTGTGAAGGAGGAGAAATACACAGCGTACCCAAATCCAGCTAATTCACTATCCCGTCAAATAGGAATTAAACTTACTGATATAAAATCTAAACATGTTTCAATCATGATATTTGATTGTACCGGAAGCAGAATTTATTCCAAGAACCACAGGCTCAGGTCAGAAAATGAGACAATTTACTGGGATTTAAGGAACCGGTCCGGTAAGCCTGTTGGGCCGGGTTCTTATCTTGCATTCATAAGGGACGGCAAAAAAAGTCCTAAGAAGGTGATGATTGGAGTTAAATAGCAGCATATTTAAGCAGAAAACTACATCTTGTACACTACGAGTATAAGTTTCGTACGAGTTCTGGTGCTATACATAGCCCCACAACTCAACTCAGCTTTATGACGCACGTCACTGAACCATTTCCCTGAACCAGTACATATTGGTTCCTTCAGATCCCAATCCCCCCCGTCAAATAAAAACAGTGATTTTACCTGTGCATTTAGCTATAATAAGAATATAGGTGCTCAAATTACCCTTCATTGAAAATGATACATTCTTTACACTATAATTAACCCTACAACGACACTTAAAGTAAAAACTAATTTTGTTTTAGTTTTTTTCTT
>CBDVBE010000343.1:0-7530 GCA_965372145.1 uncultured bacterium
GAATGTTTAACTGTTACATGCGTATTGTCTGCAATATATGTATAACCTGTAATCCCAACATCTATTAAATAATTATTCTTAAACACACAATAGGAGAGATTGGCTTTTCTATTGGCTTCCCAACGGTTATATCCATAAGTACCATCTGTAAAAGTATTTTGCGTGATAGTTATATTCTCAGAGCCGAAATCAACAATCCCGCCGGTACATTTCCATAAACAATTTTTAAAAACAGGATCGGCTGAAGTGGTTGAGAATAAGAATATGCCATAATAACTGTATGCAATACAACAATACTGAAGATCTATTAAGGACCCACTTGTCATTCCGATACCCCACCAATCCTCCTTCTCCGGCGTTTTATCATTGCTTGTCAGAACAATAATATTTTCCTGAGTGCCAATTGCTTTAATAGTACCTCGCGAATAAAAATCCACTTTCCCATCTTCAAAGCCTCCATCCCAGTCAAGATTGCTTGTCACTGCTTTAACGATGGTGCCGGGCATGATAGTTAAAGTGATTCCGCTCGGAATAACTATATCACCTTTTAGAATGTATTTCCCATTCCAGGTTTCATTTTGGGTTAATTCATGTCCGGGAATAACTAAAGTATCAACATTAAAGGATACGGTAATATTTTTAGGCGAGCCTTGAACATTGGGTGTAGACGAGGAGATAGTGATAGTTCCGGTATACATTTCTAAACCAAGTGAAGAAGTATTCACCGTAACAGCAACAACCTCGTCAGTACTGACTACATCACCGCTTGTTGGGTTAATACTCATCCATGTCTGATCAGAGGTGCCGCTCCAAGTAAAGTAACCTGTACCTGTATTAGAAATGGTAAAGGTTTGCCTTAAAATTTCCTCCTGGGCAACATCACCCCAATTTAAAGTTGTTTTATCGACAGTGATAATAGGTACATTAGTATTTTCCGTTACTGTGACAGAAACAATTATTGTTTTTGGAGAACCTTGGATGTTTGGTGTTGATGAAGAAATTGTTATAGTACCTGTATAAGTTCCTAATGCGAGAGATGAAGTAGTAATAGATACAGCCACCTGAACCCCGGTTGAATCAACAGTCCCGCTTATTGGGTTGACCGTAATCCACGTTTGATCCGCAGAAGCATTCCAGATGAATTGCCCTGATCCGCTATTCGATATAGTAACGGTTTGGTTTGATATACTTCCCTGAATAATTTCCCCGCAGGTTAGTGATGTTTTATCAACCGTAAGAATAGGGGTAACGATATTTTCCGTTACTGTAACAGAAACGCTTATATTTTTTGGAGACCCCTGAATGTTTTCTGTGTACGAGGTAATAGTAATGGTTCCGGTATGTGTGCCCGTGTTTAACAGGGACGTATTAATGGATACCGTAACCGTATCACCAAATGCTGTGACCGAATCATTCGACACGTTAAAAGAAATCCAGGATTGATCCGCAGAAACATACCAGGAAAAGCCTCCTGTGCCTTCATTATAAATTAAAAATGTTTTATTGGAAACGGTACCTTGAATTACATTTCCAAAATCAAGAGAAGTTTTGTCTACTCCTAAAACAGGAGAAACTAAAATCCACGAAGATTCAGTGTTACATTTGAAGATTATTTGAGATAATAGACGATAATCCAAAACCTAAGAGGTAATTGCAAAAGTCAAAATACAACAGAAAAAAATCTTTATGCGTCCCTTATTAAGGGATTTAGGGATCCCAAAAACGACTTTTGCAATTACCTCCTGATATAGTAATATAAATTACAATAGAAAATTCATTTATGGGAAAAATATAAATAAACGGATTGTTTTTGGCTTTTTTTAATTTTCAGGTTTTTATTTTATTATTTTATAACTTTATTAACTTTTGACATTAATATAAATAAGAATTTGTTAATAATTTTCTAAAAGAAGATTGTCGTTTTGATGGAACAGCAGTGGCATACTAAAGTTAAAAGTGTAACGAGCAGCGAGCTTATAATAGAATATGTTGAGGAGTTCTATGGCATTGAAGGCCCAAATTGGGATAAGGGGATAGGGATAATAGATCAATACTATTCCAGGTATGAAGGTACAATACCGCCATCAAGTTGGCCTGATTCGATGAAGATACTAACAGTAAATGATCGCATGCAAAATTTCTCTAAAAAAATGACGGGAAATAAATAATGAATTTGAGTTATAGAGACAGTATTCGATTATATTAAACAACTTGAAATTATTCTCTTCTATAAATCCCGGGAGGGGAGTTGATAACGGTAAAACACTTGAATAAATAAAAAAGTGTTGTATTGATTCAAACCACTCTAAGATGTAAATCACTCTCAGAATTTCAAGGAGAAGGGGCGATGAAGGCAAAGATATTACTTTATGGTGCGTTATATTGTGTATTACTTTTTTTGTTTGGTTGTTCCCAAGATTCCACTCTTTTCCAATCAGAAGAAGAAACATTTTCTCAAGAAATTTATTCCCATGTAGTTAATTCTTTAGAAAGCAGCTACAATATATTAGATAATTTGTTGTTAATCCAGGATACAACTTCAGCCCTGGACTCAATTGTAAAGATATTTCTTTCTGATACTTCTGTTCAATGGGCAGTTGCTAATTCTCAGGGGATTTCAATTCAATATAAAAATGGAATACGAAGTGGTATATTGCTGAATCCGCGTGATTACCCGCATGTTGTTGATACAGTCGGTTTGATTCATAAAAAAATTGAAAACATTCAATCGGTAGATAAAAATGCTTCAAGAAAGTATTTACCGAATTCGAGGAAGACGGTGTTTATAAATCCGCATTATTATGAAAGGAAAAAATATGCCGACTCACTTTTATATTTTTATAATAAGTGGTTTCCTAATACGTCTTTAAATAAACCGGAATATTATTTACATAATGATGCTTCTGTCAATCGATTCGCTTCCTTGTCTGACTATGGGATAATCCATATTTATTCTCATGGAGTGTTTTTTACAGGTACGCATGGGGAATTAATGGATGTTTATTTATTAACCGGGGAAGAAGTCAATTCAAACACTGCAAAAGAATATTGGTCTGAATTTTTAAATGGAGATTTAAAAACAGTCCGTTTAAAAGATACGCTTAAACTAGAAAATACCATAATTATTAAAACTCGTACTTTATTCGCTATCAGCCCAAAGTTTTTTACAACAAAAAACGATTTCAAAAGTGATACAGTCCTTATCTATGGTGGATTTTGTGGGAGTTTTCTTGGTAATTGGGTAAGTGACATTACAGGTTCCTTCTCAGAAGGTTTGTATCTGGGGTTTGATCATTCAGTTTACACATGGTGGAATTTTAAATGGGCTAAATGGCTTTTCGGAATTTTAAATGATACATCTTTAGCCATGCCAGAATCAATTGAAGATTGGTTTAATAATAATACAATCCCTAAAAGCTATTGGGATACAAAGGATAATGTTTTGGTTAGTATTAAAAACACTGGTAATCCTAATCTTTCTTTATGGCTCCGAGAAAAGTGGAGTTCGAATATCGATGGTGGAGTAGGGAGTGGAACGTGGACATTTAATAAATTTGTACAGAGTAATACCAGTGTGGAAGGTGAGTGGTATTGGGGGGATTTAACCTGTACATATACTTCCGGAGATATTTCAATCGTAGGCTCTTCAATGTCTTTCACTGCAAACGGAAGTGCTTATGACGCTTCTGCGAATGCATCGTCTGATTTTATACTCAATGTCAGTGGAAGCTTGAATGCCGGTTCAGGGTCTGGTTCCTATATGTGCGATTTCTCAAATAGTAACTGGAATGATGGCTCAGGTAATTGGACAACGAATAAAAATGAAGGAAGTGGTATTACGGGAAAGTGACTAGAGATGAAATTTGAAAGGGATTGAATTAAAGTAATATTTATTTCTTAGTAAGTATTACATTTATTAAAATTATTTATAAAAGGAGATGGTATGATTTACAGGGAATGGATTTTATCCATTATGTTCATTACTGCGTTACTTAATGCGCAATCACAATTGCAGCCTGCCCTTATTGAACCAAATTTTATTGATGTTCGTAGTATCGGTATGGGCGGAACCGGTGTGGCAGGCGCAAAAGGCAGCAGTTCGCTGTTTCTCAATCCCGCTTTGATTGGAGCACTTGACAAAATAAGTATTACGGGCGGTGTTCGTATGAACTTCGGTACTATACAGGATGAATATATTGAAGATTTATATAAATTAAACAATGGGAAATATGAGACAGGTTTTTTACCAAATGTAAAATTAAATCACCTTTCTTTTGGTATTCCTTTTATAATTCCCAAATCCCCGGTAACGATTGGGATAGGTATTGGTTATCATACGGGTTATGATTTCTCTCGAACACAGTCTTTCGACACAAAAACGGTAACATCAGAGATAAAAGAGAAACATAAATTTCGTGGTGGATTACATACTATTTCACCAAATATTGCCATAGGCATTAAGGAAATGTTTTTTGCCGGTATCAGCTTTCATAAATCGATTGCCAGTAAAGCCACTTTAATAGTTGAATCAGAAAAAAAGTACCTCAATACCTTAGATAAATATGAAGAAGAATATTCAGCAAATGGAAA
This sequence comes from uncultured bacterium, assembly GCA_965372145.1. GTDB lineage: Bacteria > Fibrobacterota > Chitinivibrionia > Chitinivibrionales > JANQEN01 > CBDVBE01. The sequence continues at coordinate 4,591 of CBDVBE010000343.1, forward strand.
TGCATTTTATGTTTCTTTTGGTGCTGCGGTAAGACCTATTCCAAATCTTAGTATAGGTATGGGTGTTACTCCAAAATTTGAATGGGAGTTTGAGGATTTTGAATACCTATATGAAGATGACAGCGTGGTGATTGAGCAGGAATCAAGTATGGAAACAGAATTTACCATACCGACACATTTTTCATTTGGTATTGAATATCAGGTAATTCCTCAATTAATATTTGCAGCAGAATACCAGTCGAGAGCTTTTAATAATATGGAAATAGATGGTGACGATATTGATATCGATAATGGATTTTGTTTCCGTTTCGGTACGGAGGTTATAGCGGGAGTGGTTCCCATTCGTGTAGGATTTTTTGCACAATCCGTTGCATCGGGTGATGTGGATAGTGTTAACGACTATACAGACGATAAACCTATTACCGTTTTAGGGGCAACCTGTGGCGTTGGCGTTCCTATTCAAATGGTATCACTTGATTTAGGATTTCAATGGAATCATTATAAACAGGAAATTAGAGATTATGCTTTGATGGGGATTGGAACTAAATATTATGAACGATCCGCGAATCGGTTCCGCGTTGACTTAGGTATTTCAGTGGATATTAAAGCGCCCAAATTGAATAAGGGTTCATCGGTTGGAGTTTCACAACCTGCGAGTAAAGCTGTTGTAACTACACCATCTCCTCAAGCAACCCCGTCGTCGAATCCGGTACAGACAACACCATCTGTTAAAACAAGTTCACAGTCAGTCCCCGTAACCCAACCGGTACAGACAACACCAACTGTAACTACAAATTCACCAACAACCCCGGTTACCCAACCAGTACAAAGTACACCAGCCATAACGGTCAATTATGACTCTGTACAATCACCGCAGCCAACTGAAAAACTCACAGAGGATTCATGGGATTTCCCAAGTTCTAGTTCAGCATTAAAAACACCGGAAGCTAACGCCACCACACAAACTTCACAATCTTTAACGATTGGTAGCGAAGTTCGCATTATCACAAATACGGATAAAGAATTTAAAGGAGTTTTAGTCGAAGAGAGTACTGATGCATACTTATTAGATATAAATGGCAATAAAATTACGTTATATAAGGATGTAGTAAAGACTATCGAATAAGTTTTTTCTTATAGCGTAAATAAAACCAAGGTACATTTTTAGGATCGGGTAAAATTACGTGTCGCGTGAAACCATTCTCTGAAAAGAAGAATATGACATGTTAATTTAATAACTGCTCTAATTTGTTAAAAATGCAGTGAAGAGTATTAGAGGAGTTGTTTTTACAATGCAACAGAGTAATTAAAATTCTAGAATTTGTTACTGCAGTTACTCTTTCTCTCTTGTTTGAATATTTCCCCCTAATAATTAATAGGTTTAAACAGATTTTATATATTTTAGATGTAAAATTCTTAATGCTTATAGATATAATAAAAAAATGAAAATAGTAAATAACAAGTTCATTACCATCACCCTTCCCCTGGTTCTCTGGACTGCCCTGATGATTGCAGTCAGTTCCACACCGGGTAAAAAACTCCCTGAAGTAGGATTGTGGAATTTTGATAAGTTTGCCCACACTATCGAGTATTTCATTTTTTCTTTCTTGTTATTCAGATACATGTACCTCGGTAAAAGTGTTTCCTTGGCAAAAACAATTCGACTTGGTATTATCATTGGTATTGCTTATGGCGGCCTTGATGAACTTCATCAGATGCCCATTCCCAACAGGATGTGTACCTGGCAGGATTTTGTGGCGGATACCGCTGGTGTATTGTCGGGAGTCTATTTTACCTACAGGTTCTATAAACGGAAAACTGCTGCATGAAAACTCTGATGATTTCCCCTGATGATGAGGGTGTCCGCATTGACCGGATCGTGAGAAAGACGTTGGTGAAGAGTTCTCTTTCTGAGATTTACCGTTTTATCCGCAAGGGAGTTATCAGAGTAAATGGGAAAAGAATAAAGCAGAATTATCGGGTGAAAGCAGGTGACTGCCTTGAGATGCGTATTCATGAGCGGGACGTGGTTTCGGAAAAAGAATATGATACTGAAAGAGCAGCCTCTCTTGTTCACACCGATTTCTTTCGCAATAGTTTCAATATAATTTATGAAGATGAAACACTTCTGGTCTGCAATAAGCCTGCGGGAATAGTAGTGCATGGCGGTACCGGTCATGTAAAGCATGATACTTTGATTGATTGTGCAATCAGTTATATCATGCAGAAATCGAGAAAAGGTACATATATTGAACCGGTGTTAGTGCATCGGCTGGATAGAGACACATCAGGCGTGATCCTGATTGCAAAGAATAAACAGACCCTGCGTGTTATTCATCAAAGTTTACGGGACCATACGGTCGAAAAAAAGTATGTTGCACTTTGTCATGGTAGACCGCCGCAAAAAAAGGGGAATATTGACCTTTCGCTGGTCAGGACGCACGAAAGAAACCGGGGAATGAAAGTGAAAGTCCACGAGGGTGGCGTGCATTCACTCAGCAGGTATCGCGTGTTAGCGGTGCATGGTGCTCTGTCGCAGATTGAGATAGATTTACATACCGGCAGGACCCACCAGATACGTGTGCATATGGCTCATATCGGCTGTCCCGTTATCGGTGATGTGCGGTATGGGGATAAAGAGCGGGATACCGGGTTGTTCCACCATTCAGATATCCCAAACCGGCTTTATCTTCATGCAGAACGGTTATCATTTCATCATCCGACACTTGATAGAAAAGTGTCATTCACCGCTCCCCTTCCCAATGCGTTTCAAAAAGTATTAAACTCATTCTAAACAGTATCTTTTAGTGCATAAAATATTGGTTTTATTGTACAATCAAAAAGAAAATAATCTCGGTGGTTTAATGGTATCTGATACCCTAAGTATTAGATTATTTATAAGAGTGATTTTTTAATCAGGTAACAAAACGTCTATGGGTG
>CBDVBE010000344.1:0-7493 GCA_965372145.1 uncultured bacterium
ACAGGTTCAGGGTTCCCCGTTCAATGGTTAAAATCGCTTTTTTCTATAAAAAAACGTTGTGTTTGTGCTTGTGTTTGTAAACAATTTTTAATTTTGGATTTTGGATTTTGGATTTTTTCAATCCCCAATCAAAATTCCACAATCCGCAATCAAACAATTTTGGATTTCAACCTAGAACCTTGAACCTTTAAACCCGTGAACGGCTACTGATATTCTAAATGCATGGAAAGCCGGTAAATTCAAACTTGTCATTTCTAATGAAATATTAAATGAATATCAAAACAATCACCAATCCCGACCGTAAAATAACACAAACAGCGCTCCATTTCCAGCTTCGTTTTATGGAATTTACTGCTGAAGAGTTACAATCCCAGGAAGACCGGTACGGCAGTCTTCCATTCGGCTATGTTATCGGTTATAACGAGAGCGAGATGGTAGGGGTTATTAACCTCCTGAAAAGGAGTATCGTATTTAACGGGCGACCTATTGTTGTTGGTGGTTTCGGTGGCGTCTGCACTCACCACAATTTCAGACGGCAGGGTATTGCTTCCGAGCTGCTTGTGGAAGGAATGAAGATACTAAAAGATGAACGATGCGATATCGCGTTTCTTAATGCAGATATTAAAAGGCATTTGTCACTGTATAGCCCTGTTGGATTTGTCCCGCTTCATAGGGCTTACAAAGCAACAGCCGCTTCAGGAAAAATTTACGTAGAAAAAAACGGTATGATCGCGCCGGTCTGTTCCCCGGAAGTATTCAACCTGGTAGTAGAAAGCTCAGAGGTATTTGATCTGCAGGGGCAGGACTGGTAAATATACCTTGCTTTGCCACGAAGACACGAAGGCTCTAAGAAAAACTAAATTATATTTTGTTATCTCTTTGTGTCTTAGTGCCTTAGTGGCTAATTATCTTTTATAAATCTTCCAACGTTTTCACTTCCCACACACTGTACGCAACCTCTTCATAGGGGTGCACTCTGATCAATTCTTCAAGGACATCTTTCAACACTGATCCATCGCAGATCATCTCAACTTTATATTCTGCAGCGCGTTCAATCCGGCCCTTGTGCCCGAGATACGGATTGCTGCCTTCAAGCGGCCGGTACTGGCCATCACCTTTCACCTGCCACGCACAGCAGTCGTATTTGTCATAACGGCCGGCCCCCTTTTCGAAGAGCGCCATTTTAACCGTTTCACAGTGATCTTCAGGAACATAAAAGGTGAGCGCATAGAGCATGATGGTATTCCTTAATTAAAAACGAATGGTAACCCCGGGACGAATTTCGAATCCAATATGAGAAAACAGTTCCGGATATGTCGGTATTTCACCGACATCATACTTGAGTTCTCCCTCACGGTCCTGAAATTCAGAGGTCCCGATCGGCACGATGAAATCAATATTGTAAGGGTGTAAACGACCAGCGGAATAGAGACAATTTTACTTTTAGGTCACACTGGTTTATCTGCCTTTTCCACGGGGACCTCTCCCGCGCCGTCGCCGCCTGAATCCAAAACCACGAAAAAATCCTCCCTCTTCCGGTTCTGCATGGGGGGCAAATTCAACCTCTTGAAACCATACTCGTATATTTTCAGCAACTTCTTTATCCAGGGCAATGCTCATGCCTTCGCATTCAATAACAAAAGTCGGATATTTCTGATGAAGCTTCACTATAACACCGGGCCTTATCTGCAATCCGTCCACACGGTGCATCTGCTTATCATTTTTACACTGGACATAGGCAATGCGAGCACTCTGACCGATTTCCAACTCTGTCAATGGAGTCACGGATGCTTTTACTGTCCGCGTGGATCGCTTACAGCACTCTCCCTCTGGAATAGGTCGGCCATGCGGGCATTCCCGCGGGTGGCCAAGCAACGTACAGATACCATCAACCAGTTCGAGATTTATGGTATGCTCAAACTCTCCCGCACCTGCTTCGTATTCCCTCCCCAGAACATCACTGATCAGCCTTTCTGCAAGGCGGTGCGCTCTGATTACCTGCCTGGCATATTTTTCACCTTCATCAGTAAACTTAACCGCGGTAATATCATCATTCACTTTAACCAGCTTTTCCTGAATTAATTCCTTCAAAACCTGTTCACTAAAGTCTATATGTAATGTGTTCTTCAACTCATCAATAGAATCACTATTTCTCTCTTTCATAGACCACAGCTGTTCAAGATATTCATCTTTGTCTCGTTTTTTATTCATACAATTACCTTAGACATCCGGACTACTTTTGCCTCCGTTACAGCTCTTTTTAATTTTTCAGTACCACGGTCCTCCATACTATGTATCTCTACAACAGGTATTCCAAGCATCTTCGACAATACCCCGGCATTTATTCTTATACCCTTCTGAACCGTTTCATCCACAGCATTCAAAGCAATAACCATAGGAATCCCCAGCTCCATCAAGTCAGCGGTAAGCGAAAGGGATTGTTTCACCTGGTTGGCATCAATACACTGGAGAAGAATATTGAGACTCATTCTCAAATATAGCACATAACAAATGCTTTGTCAATAAATAAAGAGATAGAGTAAGGCTAAACCGGTTTTATCTTCCTGCAATAACAACATATTGGGACCTAATTGCAGAGAAGTATCTATAGTACATGACTTTCGGCCATAAAGATTTTATTTGACTTTACTTAAGACATCTATGATTAATAATCACGATAAAACAGCAATTATGTGAAAAATACATTTTTTCTCCCTAGAAATGATATTTTTTTATATTTTATTACAAAACTTGGGCCAATATGGAAATAGTGTCTTAAATAAAGTCAAATACTTTATTAAAGGCCGAAAGTCATGTAGTAATAAATTTAATAAAATTGACCATCATCCCATTTTTTTCACGGGTTACCGTGTACTATGTGCTATATTTGCATATTAAGGGGGTTACTTTTTATTTTATCTGTTATCACCACAGATAGGACCGGGGGAAAAGAGTAGTACCATTCCTATCTCCAGTTAATCTTTACTGACAGAATAAATAAAATCGTCATAGCGTTTAAAACGATTTAGAGGTATCGTATGGAAACACAACAGATAGTCGTCATCGCAGTTGGTGTCGCTGGTGCATTGTTCATGTATATCGCGGGTTATTTCATGGCTTCTCGAAAGGAAAAGGCTGCCATCGCCGAGCTTACCGAGGATTTTGAACTCGATATCGAATCGGTGCAAAGGGAGAATGATTCCCTTAAGCGGCAACTGAACCGGTCAGTGCAGGGGCACAATGAAACTCATCGTGCCTATGTTGCATTGAAAAGTGATTATGTACGTTTTCGGGAATTTTTTAATAAAATCAAGCACAACAATGCCTCACTCTCCATGAATTATGCCAAATTGCAGCAGGAATATACCCGCATTAATTATGACCGGGCATCTCTTCTTAAAAAAATGGACTCTTTTCAGAAAATTGCCATTCCGACATCACAGGAATATCAAAAGACAAAGCAGGAACTTGCAGCGATGCAATCCACTCTTGAAAAAAAGCAGCAAAGTTATGAGACGATGCGTCAATCACAAACCAAATTAGATGAAGACAAGAAAAAGCTTTTCACAAAACTGCAGAAGGTCTATTCTGCTTACAAAAATATGTCAACCAAAGCGACGATACTACAGAAAAAGGCTGATGAGACCGATACGGTCAGGTCGGAAAAAGATACGATATCCATGAAATATAAAGAAGCGCTTGACGATCTCAAACGGTTATCTGAGCAGAATGAACAGCTTGAAACCCTGCAAAATGAAAAAAATGACCCTGCGATAAAAAGTGAAGATCTGAAAGCAAAGGTTGACGAAATCGAATCCCTGCGCCAGGAGAATACTACCCTTCGTGAGCAAAATAAAGAACTGGTATCTTTGCAGGAAAAATCCTCTTTACTCGAATCCGAAAATACCGTACTGCTCGTAAAGGATATTATCACAGGAAAATCATCCAGGCCCCGGCACTCCCACACCTTTGACAGTCTTGGCAAATCCCTTGAAGAGATTATTTATCAACTTGCTGAACTGGAAGGTTACCGCGGGGCTGTGCTTGCAGACAATCTCGGCCTTGCTGTTGCCGGATCAGGCGACAACGTTGATTCCCTCGCCGGTATGGCTGCTGTGTTTACCAAAGTTGAGGAGCGGATCCATTCGCTGTTTTCATTCGGCTCTATGCAGAAACTTGTCATGTCTGATGATAACCAGTTGACACTCACCGCATATCCATTTCCATTACCGGATGATAACCTTGTGCTTACCACCCTCTCTGTCGGGTCCGGGCCTGATATGCAGCAGGTGCAGGAATTGATGAAGCAGGTGAATGCGTAGGTAATAGTACTCAAATACATTCTACTATTTCTTATCCGAGTGGCATGCAATTTTATTGCATGCTTTTTTTATTTCAAAAAAACAGGGATATACACTCAATTGAATTATGTGCCTCATAAAAGGAATTTTATGTCTTAGCTACTACCGCTGTTGTCACCATTTGAAGTTGCTGCATCTTTCCTGTGCTTATACCTGATAACCAAAAACCCGATAAGCGCTATTACAATGACAAAGACTGGAATAAGAAAACTGAAGGCCCCGGTCACATCTATCATTTTTCTCAAAAAGATAACCCACGAAACAACTGCCAGAAAGGTGCCTGTTATTACAATGGTGATATTAAGATAAGGTTTCAGCCCGATAAAATAGCCTATTATCGCGCCGACAAGCGGACCGGTCATATGAAGCGGGAACCATACAAAGAGTAACAATCCTATAATACCGAATTTGCTTATTTTCTCCTGCTCTTTCTGAGCAGTAAGTATTGAACTATCCAGCACACCTTTGAGAAACTTGTTTTTAAACATATTTTTATATGAAAAAACAAAGAGGGGATAGACCAGGAGAACCACGAGGGAATCAATTATCGTCGCATTAAGGATAGTTATCCATGAAGGCAGGCCGAGTTCCAGCCCCATTGATATTCCGCCGGCTCTGCCGCTGATTAGATGTGTGGCTATCATTGAAAGTAGTTTCAATGAAAAGGTGGATTTAAAGAACGTTAAAAAGAATAACCCAAAAATCCATATCATGCCGAGAGCAACGCCAAAAATAAAAAGCTTGCCTTCATCGGTATTCAGCATTTTTTTTCTTTCTTCTTTCATTTGTTATGACGCTCCTTTAGTTTTGCCAAATCCTAATGCTTTGGCAAACACGCTCACCCACCTGCCAACCCGCAACCATCCTGACCTGCGCTCTTCAGGGGTCCGCCGTTCCTTGAATTCACGCAGCTCAACATCCGCGGTTTCAAAATGTTCGAGATCATGTGCTTTCCGCCTGTCCTCTTCCTCCCGCCGATCGATAATTTCACGGTCTTCATCCGGCATGGTTATTCCTCCTTTACTTCTTTCATCATATCTTTATAGTCTACCGTACCAGTAATAATATACTCTCATAGTTCTATACTATCAATTCTTCATCTATGGTGCAATAAACCTTTGGTGTGCATTCCCTGTCACTTAGTGGTCTTGTTCAAAAATACTATGACGTATTATCCTCCTCGGTCAAAACAAGTACCACTGGCACTTTGCCTTCGTGCTCGTCCGTCGTTCTCGAAAAAAAAGTGCCGAGGAGGAGGACGAGGAGTAGGGACGAGGACGATTAAAAACGTCAGCATAGTTATGAACACATGCACTTAGTATATATCTTTCCCCAATACTGAATCAGGAACCTGCTGTCTTTCCCTGCTTTTTTCTTTTGTTCTTGAAAATCGCATATATAAACATGACAACATGGGTACAGGTAGGCAGGCTCGCCGAAATACCCATGATAATACCGAAATAGATATTACGAATGTTATCAGTGGGATACATGATTGCATCTATTAAGAGATGTTCGTAGTGCTCATTACGTTTACTCAGTATTTCGGGCTTTGATTCAACCAGACTGATGAGCCATCCTGAGAAGGAAAAAACAAATAATACCCAGAATGTAGCTAGTATCGCTATAATAAAATCAAAGGAAAGGTGAGCAATATATTCAAGAGCAGTACGGGTTTTCAGGGCGCGCCGAATGATGAATATTGTCACAAAAAAAGAGAAACTGTCGAAAAGGGCGCCGAGAACACCGACAGGAAATTGGACCCAAAAATAATGGGCTCCCTCAGTGCCATAACAATACTCCGGGAAAGCGGTAAACATCGCCCACCAGTAACAGGCGATATTCAGGAGTGTAAAGAATATAAAAAGTGAGGGGAAAAAAATGAAAAGGTTACCCCGGCTGCGGTCATAGAAACCAAGCAGACTTGCAAGGGAAGTTCTCCATGTTTCAATAGTAGAATTCATGGTATAAAATATACTGTTGTTATAAAAACTCGAATCTTTCCTGCGAAAAAAAAGGCGCTTCTACTGAAACGCCCTTTATTAAAAAAGTGTGTGATTGATAGACTACTACTTTTAATCCTCTTTCACGCCAATAGTTCTTTCCAGGTACCATCCTCGCAGATATCAACGTAGAGGTCACCCATAGTGTTGGAATCACTTTTCATATGTGCCCAGAATGTCAGTGACGGTTTTTTGAGATAACCGAAATCAAACACCGGCGACAGCATATTCGTTTTCTTTGACGGATTGTTGGGGGTTGATGCCTCAACATACACATAATTCCCGTTCCCCGAGGTGTGGTCGCCGGTAGGGCCGGTACTCTCATACTGTTGAGAAGGCGTCGGCCCGCTCTGCACAATCCAGTCGAAATCATCATCCTCCTGCTGCTCCCAGTAGTCGCGAAGCGATACTGCCCCCGTGGTAAGAGAATAAAAATATACCCCTGATGAAACAGGCCTGTTATTATCGCTTTGCCCATTCCATAAAATCCGCGGCACACCGCGGCTATAGGTTTTATCCCCGCCAAATCGGGCGACCTCTCTGCCGGAGAGGGTATATATCACTCCGGAAATATTCGAGGGCACTGGAAGAAAGAGTGTAAACACCGCATGGCCGGTGTTTGGATTGACTATTACAGACTGCACTGCAGGATTATTACCCGCTTTGTTTGGATCGGGAAAAGAAGGGGTATAGCAATAAAAATAGAGCTCTTTGTATTTTGTTCGAGCGGTTGATTTAATATATTCGGAGACATTATTGAATGCATCGTATCGGTAACTGTAGGCTGCCGAATCTGTATGGGCGCTCCAATAGGTACACTCTGTCATCTGAGATACAAGCCCTGCAGAATTATAGGAATAGTGCACCTTTTCAAACGGCATATAGGCCTGGGACGAATCGTCCCACTTGTCGCATCTTTCTTTATAAATACTATTATCCAGATACGTATACTCATACCGTCTTTTTTCAAGTACCGCCAACCCGTTATCTGCATCAAGCTTTTCATACAGAGCAGATGCAAGCTTCCCCTGGCTGTCAAACGAGTACTTAATTTCTTCAGCATAATTGATTATTAGGCATTGTTAATTAAGTATAGTTTTGTCTTGATTTAATCATTGGAATATATTAA
>CBDVBE010000345.1:0-7464 GCA_965372145.1 uncultured bacterium
TAATTGCTAATTGTTAATTGCTAATTGTTAATTGCTAATTGTTAATTGCTAATTGAATAACTTTAAACTCTCAAACTCCAAACTTTTAACTTTTGCACAACCCTGAACTTTGATTTTAGATTTTTGATTTTGGATTTTGGATTTTGGATTTTTTCAATCCCCAATCCGCAATCATACAATTTTGGATTTCAACCCAGAACCCAGAACCCAGAACCCAGAACCCTCATTTATGATAAAACATGAGTTGAATATTATCCGCCTGTGTTATTTGTGCAAGCGTACTGCGTAACTCTCCGGCCTTTTCAATATCAACCGGTTCGTTAAAGTTGAAGGTGGCTTTTCTGGTATAGGAAATGGTGTTTCCCTCCGGCACTACCGAAAGGGAATACGTCCCCCATTTTCCCGATAGCGAGACCGGCTCAGGTACATTTATTAATCGCCATTTTTCCGGAACGGTAAGGGTGCCCTGAATTGAGTATTTGCCGATGCCAAACCAGGTTTGGGTCATGTCTATTGCATACGTCCTGGTTTCTTCACTCGGATAATGAGCGCCGGAAATCTTATCAGGGATATTCAAAGGCAACAGGACTGTATTGCCGCTGAATTGAGCGGCATTCTTTGCTGAATAGGAGTAGATATATCTGATGGTATCCCGCAGGCTGTCAAGATCATACAGGACAAAGGTGTCGACAACCGCATTGGGGAAAGATTTAACCAGAATCTGTTTTAATTTCTTGGCGAGTTCCGTATAGGAGTCAAATCGGTAATTGGAGCGCATGGTGCCGGCGAATACCCCGTTTTTCACTGTTTCCACGTTTCGTTTAAGGGTGCCTTTATCGTCTACTACGCAGGTGATAGTACGGGTGATTTGCCGCTGTGTAGTATCATCAACAGGCAGGTGAATCAGGCTGTCCTTATTCTTGTCGATGATAAGCGCCAGGGCACCCTGGTCCATCCGCGGCAGCCGGTTGGCGGAAAGGTTGTTGTCGGTCATGTCAAGGTAGTTCCTGCTGCCGTCAATCGAGTATGAGAGAATACAATGATTAAAATTCGGGCCGATATAGGTCGGAAAAATACTGTTCCGGTCACTGGTATTGACCAGTACCAGATTACTTTCAATGCCGGCATAATCGAGCAGGCTTTTTCCCAGCGAGGACATATCTTTACAGTCACCGATTTTGGTGGCAAGAACGGCGCGCGCCGGCTGCGGGATCCATGCTGCTTGACGAAAAGGGACGAAACTGTACCGGACCTTGTTGGTAATATAGTGGTGGATTTTCACAACTTTTTCCTGCGGGGAAGTAATACCCGTAAGCAGGGAATCAGCGAGACTCTGCAATTCAAAGGTCTGATCGAGCTTGTTTTCGATCAGATTCAGGTACCAGTTAGCAATATCAGCCCAGCTGGAAAAGGTGGAATAATACACTTTGTCGGATTCCGGCGGGTCAATCAGGGAGTAAGTTTCAAGCGGCGGGTTCCGATAAGCATCACGCGAGAAGGTGATAACGGAGAAATCTTTTACGGTGCGATGCTGTATCGCTATTGAGTCTCCCCTGACAGTGTAGGGAATGGTGTCGTTACGCGGTGTTACCAGCCTCAGTTCTGTTTTAAACACCGGATAGGGCAGGCTGAAATCATGTTCCCCCCACACCTGTCTGGCCATATCCTGCTGGTAGTAATTCTCAGTTGTCCATTCTATTACAATATAGTCACCCGGCTGCAGTGTTTTATACACAACCATATTTCGGCTGATATCGGCGGGAGTTTCGGTGCCGCTTGCATTGATAGCATAAGCACGGGTAATATTTACAATCTGATAGTAGCTGTTGTAGGAAATGGCGTATTCTTTCCAGATGTCAATAGCATTCTGTGTCGGCAGGTGAACCATGATAAAACGCCGCTCCCGTGAACAGCGGCTCGGATAGAGGAAAATATCCCTGGTATAGGCAAGAATAGCACCGTCTTCATTGTCAAGATCTTCCCACGAGGCGGCTTCAGATCGCAGGGCTGTCGCCACCGGCAGTTTGGTTAAGGTTGTCAACTCCGGTTTGCCCTCAAGCGGCAGCAACTGGTCCCAGGCATCAAAGTTGTTGTAGGTATACCGGATTGATTCCTTAAAAGCGCCGATCGCCGCTTCCTTGTTACCCTGCGCATTGAGAATAGTGCCTTTGAGCGATATCATCGTTGAAGAGGTGGGGCTGATGGCGCATGCTTTTTTGATGTACTCCAGTGCGGAGGCGTATTCTTTATATTGCAGGGCAAGGTTTGCCAGGTAGTAGTAAAAACCCGGAGCATTGGGCGAATACGTGAGACTCTCCAGGTATGTTTTCACCGCTTTGAATCGCTGCCCCATTTTTAGATAGGTGCCCGCAAGAAGTGAATAGACATCGGAAGAAGTCCGTTCCCATTTCAAAAATCTTTTAAGCAGCGTCACTGCTTTCTTGATGTTGCCCTGCCCGACGTAAATGGATACAAGAATATTTATCACAACGTCAAGGTGGAAGTACTGTTGCTCAAGCTTTTCAATAACGGCCATTGCTTCCGTTTCATTAGTGATTTTTGCATAATGGCCAAAGGTATACAAAAGCGCCTGCGGGGTGTTCTTGAACGGTGCATATGACTTTGAAATAAAATCCATTACTTCCCTTGTCCCGGCTGAATTCGCAAGGACTTCCAGTTCGTTGGACCATCCGGAGTAGTTGTACTTGCAGAGTTTGAATGCGGTGTTTAATTCAGTCTGTGTCTCGGTAATCTTTCGGCTCCGCATTAATGATTCACTGAACATACTGTGCAGGAGCGAGCTGTTTGGATACCGTTTCAGATAGCGGCGGGCAAGTTTCTGACCATTTTCAGTAAGCTCCGAGGCGTTATAGAAATCCATGAGAAGGATTGCAGATTCGAGATCTTTCGGGTCTTCCTCCAACCGTTTCAGCAGTACCTGTTCGATACGTTCTGTAAGGGGAGAGTGGGAAAGGTTTTTATACAGTGTGGTGTCGGTTTTAAAGGTGCCCGGGGTATCCTTATAGGTGACTGAGGGTAGTGCCTTGCCCTGGTCATCCATGAACCGGACGAGAAAATTGGAATTTCTTGACTCATGCCCAATCTTAATGAGCAGTTTGTTGTCTCCCTTGAACAGACGGACTTTCTGCATGAACATGTCAGTGCCGGTATTGCGGAACACAGAGTCGGCCAGCACGATGTTGTCATTAAGGAAAACTTTAAATGAGCCTGACGCACCGAATCCTAGATAGGCAGCCTGTTCCTTTTTAGAGTATACATTGCTGTAGTAGTAAAGGATTGCGTTGGACGAGTTGAAGTTATATTCGGTAAATACCCAGCCGTTTGTTTTGTGGTTGTGGAATGGAAACCATGAGGCTTCACCACCGTCTTTTCCCGAATATTTCTTCGAAAAATCAATCTCTTTTTCCGGCGGGTACACCTTTTTATACCCGGAGCCGGAGATGTTATCAAACGGGCCGATCATAATGAAGGTGCGGACGATACCCATCCTGTTTACCAGTTTCCGGGCCTTGGATATCTTCCCGTCATTAACATGTCGATCGATGAACTGGGACAGGTGGTCACCGGTATACAAGCTCGGCTTTCCGGTTATCATTTTCATGACCTTGTAGCCGTCTTTGAGTGTATGGCCGATCCAGTCACGCCCGAATGAGAGGATGTTTATCCATGCCGCATTAAAGAGCAGCGTGTCTTTATCCGCTAAAAAACTCTTGAAGAGCAGGGCCATGGTGGTATCGTATTCACCGAGAAACTTGAAGGTGAATGCCAGTCCCCGAAATGCTTCACCAGCGGTTTTATTGTCAGAATGGGTAGTGTTTTCCCTGAAAATTTTCTGCGCTTCGAACGGCTTATTATCAACGAGCTTTTGCCATCCGTCAGAATTATTCACGGCAGCCGAAGATATATAAAAGAGAAGAAAGAGAATACAAAGCGTTTGAGTACCTATTCTGATTGTTATAGTATGCAACGCCCGTTCCCTGGTATAGCCCATAGTATGTATTCTTTCCTTAAAATGAATGTAAGCGTTCACAGAACGCTGAAATTAGAAACTGGAAATTTGAAATCTGGTATTCATACTTTTGTACTATATTAGTGCCTATCCGAAAACTAGGTAAAACTGTCATTTCGACCAGGCACTATTTAGAAACATCTTTATATACAAGTTTTATGTTTTTCCCAATTTCCAATTTCCAATTTCAAGCCGTGAGCGGCAACGTTTTATGTTTTCCCCCAATTTCTAATTTCAAGCCCTGAACGGCTACCAATGAAAGTAGTCTGTCTCTGAGGTAGATCGTTAACCGGTACATACCTCTATAGAATTATAAATAAAAACTGATAATGATAGTATAAAATTGTGCCTGAGGAAAAAGGAATTAAAAAAAGCGTCCTGTTAAAGGACGCTTTTTTATAACTCTCTGTTACAGAAATATCATATTATCCTTTTTCAGCGAGATATTTTTCAACCGTTTCCGTACAGGTATCCACAGAAATTAAATTAGGGAATTCTGATTCAGGAATTGAAATATCAAATTTCTTTTCCATGCTGGCAAGAACTTCAAGCAGCGCCATAGAATCAAGTTCCATATCTTCAACAAAATGTGCACTATCAGTTATTTTTTCGGCATCAACATCCATATCTTCTGCGATTTCTGTAATAATGTCGCGAATGATTCCCTTAATTTCGGCTGTATCCATGTATTGTTCTCCTATTATGGTTATTGTACACAAAAAGATAAGGTTATTTATCAAATGTTTTTTATAATCAGTGATGAACAATTTCCCTCACAGGAGAATAGTGTCACCAGTGCATATTCTGTCTCTCTGTTTTCAACGTTCTCAGATATGAGATTAATCGCGTTGCTCACAGCATACGAGCTGTCGGTTCCGCTTATCCGGTTGTTTTTCATATCGGCCAGTGCGCAGGCACAGGACAATGCCCCGGATGCTCCGTAACATTCGCCGGTTTTTGTCTTATAGGCAGTCACCGGCGTATCACCAAACGTTTCAGCAAGCGCCATGGATTCCATGGTATCTCCCGAGGGGACACCGTTACCGCCGGATGCGATGAATCCGATCTGTGCCGGTTCGATATCTGCCATGACCAGTGCTTCACGTATTGAGAATCGGGCACCTTCACCGTCCGGATTAAAGCCCGGCAGGCCGTTGCCGGGATCGAACGCATTGCAGTAACCGGCAATTTCCGCAATGATTGTGGTACCTTTGGCTTTTGCCGACTCTTCGGTTTCAATGAGAAACAGGGCACACCCTTCACCCATGACAATCCCGTCGGCATCCTGAGCAAACGGCCGCATCACGCCTGATGATGAAAGCATGCCGCTGCGTTCCATACCGGCGAGAACATAATAGCTTATCTCTTCAAGACCTCCGGCTACAAGTGCAGGAAGATACCCTGAACGGATATGGTCGCATGAGTAAATGAGCGCATCAATGCCCGAATTTGAACCGGTCGAAACGGTTGTGCTGAGCTGTTTTATTTCATAACGGATGTTTGCATTGCCGGTCGGCGAGTTTATCACGGTGTTGGCAAAATGCATGGGATTGACTGCATTTACGCTGTTGACAATAGAGTCACTCAGAAAGTCGCCGATACTCTGTAAGCTGCCGAATGATGTGCCGACCACTATACCCGGCCTTGTCTCTACTGATTCGCTTTCAAAACGCTTCTTAAAACCGATTTCCATCGTCGCAAGCAATATCTTGGTGGCAAGGTCTTTCGTCCGAAGCCCTTTCTTGCCGAGGATTTCAACAGGTTCAAAACCGGTAACACGAAAGCAGGGTGTCTCGGCATCCAGTTCATGAAACTCAAATGCTTTGACACTGCTCCGCTCAGGAGTGGTCAACATGCCCGCAGCCATAGCCTCATACCCGATCCCGAGACTGCTGATACTGCTGACACCTGTGATAACCAGTTTTGTATCGTTCATAATTTCCTGTTACCCGTTAAACTTTCTGAGCACTATCGCTGAAGTGTTTCCTGCAAATGCGTACGCATTCGAAATGACGGTATTGAGCTCAGCCTCACGGGCTTCGTTCGGTACATAATCAAGATCACAATCCGGATCCGGTTCGGAATAATTGATCGTCGGCAGGATCATGTTGTTTTTCAGCATGAGTACACAGGCAACGGCTTCAATTGCGGAAGCCGCTCCCATGGTGTGTCCCAGCATTGATTTTATAGAGGACATAGGGACATTGTATGCCCGTTGTCCAAAAACTTCCTTCGCAATAAGCGTCTCACTCTTGTCATTCTCTCCCGTTCCGGTGCCGTGTGCACAGATATAATCAACCTCATCAGGCGAAATGCCCGCATGGTCCAGTGCTTTACGCAATGCGATTATACCGCCGCCGCCGGCCGGGTCCGGGATGGTCATTTTAAAAGCATCACACCCGAGGCCATACCCGAGTATCTCTGCATGAATACGTGCATTGCGCTGTTGTGCGTGGCTGAGACTTTCGATGATCAGCATGCCGGCTCCTTCAGCTACCGCCATGCCATTACGATTTTTATCAAACGGACGGCATACATCGGATGTTGTTGCAAGCAGGCGGTTGAACCCGGTGAAAGCGATACTGGAAAAAGGGTCACTGCCGCCGGCAATAAAAACATCCGCTCTGCCCAGACGAATACAGTCCAGGGCATAGCCGATTGCATAATTTCCTGCAGCACAGGCTGTAGGAATAATTATTACCGGTCCCTTCGCACCGAATTCACGTGCGATATTAGCCGGTATGACACCGCAGGGATACTGTCGGGGAAGCCCCGCCGGGATACCTTCTACGCCGGACTCTTTATATTTGATGTTGATTCCCTGATTCAGTATCTGCGGCTCACCCATGGTGGTACCGACACTGACACCGATCCGGAAGGGATTCTCATCAGCAGGATTCAGGTCCGCGTCTTCCAGTGCCATTTTCGTTGCCGCTATGGCAAACCGGCTGGAGCGTCCCATGAGGGCTATCTTCTCAGGAGAGAGATACTCCTCAGCATTAAAATCCCGTACTTCACCGCCAATTTTTGTTCTATAGTCAGTAACGTCAATGGACTCAATAGGCAGGACACCGTTGGTACCTTTCACCGCAGCATCCCAGAATTTTTCAATTCCAGTGCCAATAGGGGTCACTGCCCCTAGTCCGGTAATGACTATGCGTTCTTTTTCCATACCTGAACCGCTTGTTTCGCAATAAAAGACGTTACTAATTAATACACTATAATAGGTATTAAATTTAGAAAATAAGATATACTAATTCAATGGCAATTCTGTATACTGCACTCTTTATCGGTGAAGTGCATAGTGTTGAAAGGGGAATAAAATATAAAAAAACAATATAAAAAGGCTATTTTTTTTGTGGGGAACTTCCCATTGGCGCTAACTTTAGATTTACAAAGCCAAAAAACTGAGGGAAATATCGAATGTTGAATAT
>CBDVBE010000346.1:0-7320 GCA_965372145.1 uncultured bacterium
GGAATCCGTAATCAATGTATTCATGATCTCCACATGTTTATTGAATGCATCTTTCCGTAATGAGTCGGCTAAAGCGTATGAGTCTGATTCTAAAGAGTCGAGTTTGGCAATCCCTGTTTGAAAATATTTGTTATACACATAGTGATATTGTCCAAGTGCAGGGAGTGAAGAGAATTGTTTGTCAATCCGCAGATCTATAATTTTCTGGAAATTGCTGTTGAACTCCTGGTCTCGTTTCCAGAAAAGTGACAGCATATCCTGACTCATTAATATCATATAGCGCTGACCGAATGATTCCTGTGCTAATAGGATATCATTCAGTTCTTCAGCCACGTTAGTAACAGCAATATCAATGGTAATAATTTCTTTGTTGATACGGTTAACCTGATTAAGCCGGAGAAGAGTAAACAGAGAAATGATAAATATCAGCAGGAATATCGGGAGGTATCCTAATACAATCTTTTTCCCAATGGTAAGTTTTATTGAGATCATAACCTGGTAAATTATTTCGTTAAGGTACTTATCCAGTTTGTCTGGGATAAGGATAAGTTACGATTGTATGATAGTATTATTATAAATCAATGTGTTGGGAAATAAAAGAGATAACTATTATGAGGATGATTTAGAAGATCGTTTTGTGAAAAACGGAGCGCGGGTGGATATGCTTATTATTGGTATTGCGTTATTAAACAGATGGAGACTGCACATGAGAAAAGTATATAACCATGTTGTAAATGCCTGTAATCCAAAGAGCGTATATTTTTCTCACTGGGACAGGTTCAATGCTTCCTTTAAACGGGGAACCCTGAACCTGTGAACGGTTACCTGTTAAAGACACTTCCTGCATGATAATTTTTCCTCCCATGAGTCACCGGACGGAGTTGTTCACTTTCGAGAACAGTTTTAAGACGATAAGGCTTGATAAAGGATTGTTTGATAAAGTATATATGTACTGTACATAACATATTTTTATCTGTATTTGATAAGGACCCACCATGATCATAAAAGGTTTGTTGTCAAAAAAAGGGGAGGACAGTATGTCCAGACTAGCTTCACTCTCAATGATAATTTGTTTTTCAGTAGCGTTGCTCTTTGCCCGGGCTGACACTACAAAGACCAAGACGGTAAAGACGGCTACTAAGAAGGCTAAGACTGAAAAGATTAAAACAACAAAGGCTGATACTGCAAAGGTTGATACTACAAAGGCTGCAATTGTAAAATCTGATTCTATAAAAGCACCTGCCACGGTAAAAAGGAAAAAAGCAGTACTCCCGAAAAAACCGTCTTCACGGAGTTGGGTGAAGGATGTTTTGGGATCAAAAGGAGAAGAGAAAACTACTGATACAGCAAAGGTTGATACGGCTTCTGCAGCGGCTTCAGCTACAGCGCCTGATACAGTTGATAAAGCCGATAAAACTGATAAAGCTGAGTCTCCTTATGAAACTATGCTTGCGCAGAAAAAGGAAGCAATACCTCTCCTTGTAATGCGGCCGATCTCGGAATATGGTGTTTCCAAATTAAAGAATGTGTGGATTCTGCATCTGTGTGAAATGTATTTGCATTTCAGGCTGCAAGGGATACCTGGTTTTCAGGTTGTTTCTCCTGAAACGCTTTCTACGTTGATACCGCGTTATAAAGAATATAATCAGGCAATACCTGTCAGCGAGTATACTGAGATTGCAAAAAAAATATCCGCACCCTACGTGCTCTATCTTCAATGCGCTTATAATCCGCTTATCAGCGGCGGTAACCTTTCTGTCGGGAAAGAGATTAATTTTCTCGGAAAGGTTTCATCAGTCACGGACAACAGGACTATCGCGAGTTTCTCGGACCAGTTTTCACTGAAGAATTTCGGGGAGACATTTGATCAGTTTATCATGCTGCTGGTTAAAGAGATGGGGATTGAGCCTGACAAACAGAATCTTCCTTTTCTGGAAGCGACTCTTGTCGGCGAGAAAGCAAAGAGCCTGAAAAAAGTGGGTGAATTTTTATCGTCTGTCAATTCGGTTACTGATAAAACATTCCAGAAATTTATAAAGAAGTACACTGCCCTGTTACATAAAAACCCTGACATGCTTATCGGCTATTATGCGGGGGCGCAGTTTTGTGACGTGTTACGGGAATATGCCCCGGCAGTTGATTTCGCGAATGTGCTCATACAGCGACTCGGGAATAAATTCCCGCCCGCCTACATTATGGCTGTCCGGTACTATCGGTTAATGAAAAAATATGACCAGGCTCTGAAGGTAGCTGATCGCGCCAAAGATATAAAAGAAATTCAGAATCAGCTTCGTGTAGAGAAGGCCCGGTGTTATTCGGCCAAAGGTGACTATAAGCAGGCGGCTAAATTATATGAGGAAATTCTCAAACATGATGAGAATAATGTTGCAGCGCTGCTTCTGTTCGCCCGCAAGTGTAATAAGGAGGGAAAAGCTTCCAAGGCTCTTTCCTATGCGAAACGCCTCCTTGCACTGGAGCCTGATAATCAAAAAGGATTAATGGAAAAGAGTAGGAGTCTCATTGTATTACATAAATTTACTGAAGCGTTAAAACCTCTCAAGCGGATAACATCGGGGATCAATCCGGATCATGAAGCCTATGAATTGATAGGGGACATACATGCCGGGAAAAAAGAGTATCTGAAAGCTATCGAGTCATATACTGTAGCAATCTCATTAAACCCGAAAAAGTCGGCACTGGTTCTTAAACAGGGGGACGCTCAGATAAAGGCAAAGAAAATTAAGGA
Source organism: uncultured bacterium (assembly GCA_965372145.1). Lineage (GTDB taxonomy): Bacteria > Fibrobacterota > Chitinivibrionia > Chitinivibrionales > JANQEN01 > CBDVBE01. Next base: position 2,747 of record CBDVBE010000346.1, read on the forward strand.
TGCAGCTCAAACTTATACGGAGCTTTTTGCGCTTGACAGTAAGAAATATGCCCCGTATATGATTAAGGCCGGACTCATGCTGGAAAAAGAGAAGGACATTATAGGTGCGAAAGCCCTGTATTTACAATTTCTTGAAAAAGGGCCTCACAATGATACGGTCAATATCATGCTGGCACAAATCGAGTATAATGAGAAAGGGTATGCAAAGACAATTTCTCATCTTAAACCGGTAAAGAAAGCTGCATTAACCACTTCACATACATTGATGCTGGGAGTATCATATTATAAAACGGGAAAGGGAAAGGAAGCGATTCCGTATCTGAAGGAAGTAGCTAAAAAGAAGCCTGGAAATGAACAAGCAGTGGAAATGCTTGCCCGGGTTTATGATAAAATGGGTGACGGGAAACAGGCGGTGGGTCAGTATGAAAAATATCTAACTCTTCCCAAGGGCAAGAAGAACAATGAGTATGCCTATCGTGTGGGAAAGCTGTATGAAAAACAGAAACGGACAAAAGAGGCCATTACCCGGTATACGAAAAATATCAAATTGTTTCCCAAGGATATCCGTAATTATGTGGCTCTCAGCCTGATTTATTTCAAACAGGAATCATATACTGCTGCGCAGAAATTATTAAAAAAGGCGGAAAAATTGCCGAAGGCACCGCCTGCAGTTTCAAAAATGCTTGCCAAGGTAAGTATTGCTAAAAAGGATACTTCGTCTGCAATAGTGTATTGCAGAAAATATCTTAAATCATCCCCCAATGATTCGGTTATCTGGCTCAAACTTGCACTTTTTTACTTTGCAAAAAAGAATTATAATGAAGCAGTGAAGGCGTTTGAGAAATCCGGTAAGCTTATCAATAAAAATCCTGACAATCGATATAAACTTGGTTTCTCCTTTCATGCGATCCGTGTGTATAAAAAAGCGCTGCCCTTTCTGGAAGAGAAACGTGCAGAGAAGGAAGATAAAGCAATACTGAGAATGCTGGCAGATTGTTACAAAGCGGTTAAAAATAAGCGGAAACTTACCGAGGTTATGAATATCCTTTCTCCGCCTCCTCCGGAACCGGTAAAACCAAAACCTGTTAAACAACCGGAGAAAAAAGCAGTTGCGGTCAAGGAAGCACCTGAGAAGAAAGCAGCACCAAAACCGGTAGTGCCGCAGGAAAAACAAACGATACAAAAGGCTGAGGATACACGAAAACCAAAAAAAGTTAAAGAGAAAAAAGTAGAAGCACCGCCGGTTCCCGTGGTAAAGACTCCGCCACCTGCTAAATCCAAGATCATTGCAATTGACGATACGACACAGGACCCTCTTCTTGCACAGGGGAGGGGATTGGTATTACTGGATGACTATGGGAAGGCCAAAGATTTTTTCATGCAAATGTTGATGAATAATAAGACGAGCAATGAAATGCTATTCTGGATGTTCAGGGCGTATGCACTTTCAGGAGATTTCAGCGGAGGAAAGAGGCTTTTTCTCAATAACTATAAAGATAAGAATTCAGTATGGTCGCTTCTTGTTCTCGGTGAGATCGATGAAAAGAAATCTTCATTTGAAAATGCATTGATTAAATATAAAGCCGCTTTTAAAGCCGCGCCGGAAAATGAATATGCCCTTGCCGGTATCGGAAGAATGGAGCTTCGTAATAAAAAGTATCAATCAGCCTTAGAGTCTTTCAGTAAAGCATTTGCTATTAATCCGGAAAATATTCAGTACTGCTATTTACTGGGTAAATGTTATGAAGGGGTGAAGCAGTATGAGAACGCGCTCGGATATTATGATGAAGTTCTAAGCAAAACAACTAAATACCCCAAAGCATTTGACCGCGCTGGAAGAATATATTTATGGCAGGGATTGCCATCACGGGCGATTGAAACATATACCAGGGGGATTTCCGTATATCCGACGAATGGGAGATTTTATCTCGGACTTGGTATAGCGTATAAAAAAGCCGGAAAAACGGATGAAGCGATCTCCCAATTTCAAAAAGCTTTAAAAATGGGGAAGCAGGGTAAAACAATTGAAGCGTACCGGTATTTAGGTGAGATATATTATGTAAGACCGAAGAAAGTAAAAACCGCAGAGAAATATTTTAAGAAATATGTAAGCGCAGGCGGTAGTAGTAAGAAAGTGGCAAAATTCAAAAAAGAGGCCGTTGGAAAAGCCGAAAATGCACGGGCTGTGGAAGAAGCTCGTCTGGCTGAAGAAGAAGCTCGAAAAGCAGAAGATACGCGAATTGCCGAAGAGGCCGGGAAAGCGGAAGAGGCGCGTATAGCTGAAGAGGCCAGGCTGGCAGAGGAGGCCCGAAGATCTGAAGCGGCACGGGAAGCGGAAAAGACCAAGAAAAAGAGCCAGGATGAAAAAAAAAGTAAAAAGAAAAGCTCCTCATCACAAGGAAAAATTTCTGTGGCGGACGAGTTGAAAAAATTTGCAGACCTGAGAGATCAAGGCATAATTACGGAAGAGGAGTTCCAGAAACAGAAGAAAAAGCTGCTTTCTCAATAGATTGACTATCTTTTTGTTATAAATCACCGTGCTTTCAGATCAATTCCCAGACGTAAACCAATATATAGTTTGCCTTTATAGTACCTGTCTTTCAAATACGCACCTGCGGTAAGAGCGGCGGATGCACTATAGAGGGATTGTATCTGCGGCGTGAACACGATAACCCCGCATATTCTATGTATGGTATATTCTGTGCTTCTCACGTACAAAAAATAATAATCCGCACCGGTCATCCATTTGTCATTAAATTTGTAGAAGAGATAGAGATCATTCCTCAGGTCGGTGTCTTTAGTTTTTCGTATTGCATAGGTACGCATCTCCAGGAAATAACCCTTATCACCCATGGTGAACAGGTGAATATTACACGCGTTGGCTATAATAACAGACGACACTTTTATTTTAACAGTGGGAGCAACTGTAAACCAGAATCCCGACCTGTTTTCCGGAGAAATCTTTTCCAGCGCATTGTCATCATACGGAGCGTCCGGTCCTTCCAAAGGGTAAAAACCGTAACCAAGGAGGTTATATATAACAGTAAACCCGCCTCGGAAAGTAATATCAAAGAAAGCAACCGGCTCAACAGTCACTCGTAAAGCAATCAGATCATCAGTGGGTGTCCATTCATTCTGTATGCCGGCATCGATTTTTGTACTTTCCCACAATATGCCCTCTTTTTTCACCAGGGGAAATCTATAATAAAGTCTGCTGTCGAGTAACAATCCAACTGGATTGTATCTGACACCGATTTTCTGTGTGAAATAAAGGCCATTTTCCGCTGTTTTAGCATGTACCGGATCCACTATGGCCAGGATTACTGCAATACTGAAGATGACTTTATTCATAATAGCTGATCTCCCAATACAGCGTCTGAAATATGCACATCCTTTAAAAGATTAAACATACGATTATGTTTCCTGTTGTACCGGCAGTATTTTTGTAAATGATTTAATCATCGCAAAACCGGCAGGATACATCCATAAACCATACAGTGCAGTAGAAAACAACATAGAGTTATAAAAATCGCCTACGCGATCCTGCAGCAGAATCGCAATAGTCATTGCAAGAACCGCGTTACGAATTCCTGTTTCCAATCCGATCGCTCTCGTTTGAAAATTATTAATTCGGAGCAGCTTTCCAAATAATACACTGATAATCATTCCCAGAAGTGGTAGAAGAAAAAGTACGAGATGAAATTTCAATCCATAACGGGTTGTATCCATGAATTTATCTAAATTATCGAGGATGCCCGCGCAAATTATAAAAATCAGGGCAACAATTCCCATCCCCGATAAAAACTTCTCTGATTTTTTGGCAAAAACAGGTGCTCCGGACTTTATAAACATGCCAATAAAAAGTGGTATCAGCACTAAAACCAGAATTTGTTTAAACACTACCATAACCGGAATAGCGGCTTCAGGTATATTATAGGTATACAGTGCGAGTAAAAATGGTGTAAAAAAGATAGACAAAACCGTAGTAACCGCAGTCATGGAAATCGACAGGGCCAGATCACCCTTGCCCCAATAGGTCATGAGATTAGAAATAACCCCGCCCGGACTGCACGCCACGAGAATGATACCGGCATAAATAAAGGGATGGGACTCATGAAAACCTGCAAGTACACCCAGCAGCACTGCCAGTAAAGGCAATAACCCAAACTGAAGAATCGGTCCGATAATAATGCCGCGCGGGTATTTAAACACCAGAATAAATTCATGTAAAGTCAGGGTCATACCGATACCCAGCATAATGAAGAAAAGAAATAGAATAATAGCGGTAAAAAACAGGCGGTCAAGGATATGGCGATATGGTTTTTCAATAAAGGTAGCGTATTTAAAGAATTCAGAACCGGTTTGCGCATTGAGGACTTTGACTTTAAAGACCATTTTATTCTGGATCATTTTTTTTAATTCATCACGGGAGAAGGATATCTGGTTTTCCGTTTGACCTGCTTCTTTCGGTAACGCCAGGATAAAAAGCATACCCCTTTCTTCCCGCAGAATAAAAAAGCCCTCTTCTTCCCTTGCAGCCTCTCCCGGGTCTATAAACCGTATATGTCCCTCAA
>CBDVBE010000347.1:0-7316 GCA_965372145.1 uncultured bacterium
ACTTCCAACTTGAGTTATACACTTTTTGTGTAGAAATTGGGGGGAAACATGAAAATATTAATTGGATGTTTATAAGTAACCGTTCAGGGTTGAAATCCAAAATTGTATGATTGCGGATTGGGAAATGCGGATTGGGGATTGCGGATTGAAAAAATCCAAAATCCAAAATCCAAAATCAAAGTTCAGGGTTCAGGGTTGAAATCTAAAATCTCGTGTCCTCCAAAGCTTTATTGAAGGAGGGAAAATCTAAAATCTAAAATCTAAAATTTCAAGTTTCCCCTTCGACAAGCTCAGGACATCGCAATTTCAGCGTTCTGTGAACGCTTACAAAAAATCAGGCTATGGCTAATGAATCCGTGTTAAAATTCATTCTGCGTGCAAACCCGGCTATCTGCAGCAGGATGGTTTTCTGCTCGGATGTCGGCTGCTCGCTGTTGAGATACTCTCCATATAGTTTTTTTATCGTGGTGCTGTAGAGGTTAGAAAAGGTATCCTCCAGCCTGCTTTTTGTCAACGGGATAGAAAAACGGTCTACGATATTAAGGAGATACCGCATACGGTCACAGCATTCTGATGAAAGCGTTTCCGAAAATGATTTCATTTCCTGCAGGAGCATCCTCTGGAGAATTGGAACTGAATTTGAAAAGTCAATCGGTATGCCATACTGCTGTGATTTTTCATGGATTGAACGCAGTTGTAGAAACTGTTCGTCAGAGAGGTCGCCCCCATTAAGTCCGGTTATTGCACCATTCCATTGCGTGTTGATGACGTAAGATAGTGGGCCGTACAGGTAGTCAGGCAGTTTCCGGTGTAATGCTATAAGGGCTTTCAGAATGTAGCTGTGTTTTTCAACCCACGTGGTATACTTCATGATGGTAGCACTGTCCAACTGTTCTGTAAAAAGGTCGCTGAAAGCGATTTTTGATTCTGAGAAGAGGTCTGATAGTGTGAGATGGGTTGATCGTGGATGTCTTTCCCAATTGTCTGTCTTCTGCCAGGTAAAGCCCCGGTTGCCGAAAACATCACCAGGCAGGACAAAGGCCTCCAGCCCGATATGATTTTCATGAAATAAGAGAATGGAACAGGTTCCGGATTCGCCGGAACGTGTGTTGGTTATTGTTGCAAGGAGATACTCATTACCGGCGGTAGTATCGATGGTATGTTTGAGCGGTTTTAGAATAACAGTATACCCGTAGTAATCGAATTGGTTTTCTGCTTGAGCAAAAGCAGTTTTATATGCGGCCGCAGTAAAGCACAGAATATGAAGATGTTTCAGGAAAGGAACCGCCTCCTTCTCAAAGAGTGTTTTCCCGGTCATCACACCACTGTTGCTGTGGGCCGTGTCAAGGAGCGAAAGAAAGTCTTGTACTGCCTCTGTTGAGAGATCCTCGGTTAGTCCCAGTTGCAGGGCACGGCAGGCATAGAGAAGGTTCTGTATTGTTTCTATACCGCTTATATCTGAGAAAAACCAGCCGCACGAGGTAAATGCATAGAGCATATATTTCTGTGCTTCAAGCAGCCTTATAATAGTAGTAATCCCAGCTTGGTCTAATGAAACAGAACAGCCATGCGAAACTAGTAACTGTGTTACAGCATCAGTTGAGTATTCGTTTTCATGGGGCTTATATGCATCACGTAAAGCCCATGGGTTTTGAGTGTATTCTTCCAATTTCTTTTCAAATGCGGTATCAATGTGTTGTTGAAGATGTTCCAGTGCTTTGCGCAAGGGTGTGCGCCATTTCTGATTCCAGGTCTCCTTGCCGCCGGTCCGGCATCCGCAGTCCCTGATCCACCGGCCGGTACCGTGCGCGCAGCTCCAGGAAGAGCCTTCTCCTGAAGCATTTTTCAGTGTTACTTCATACCGGGGTGGATTATGTGCAAGCACATAACCGAAATTTACCGGTTCGATACCGAACCGGTGCGCCGTATGGGTAAAGAAGAAGGCAAGGCACATATCACTGAAAGGATTATGATGACCGAATGTTTCTCCATCAGTTGCGAGAATAACCGTTTCATCTTCCTGAGCGTTTTCAGAGAACACAGAACCGAGTCGTTGTGCAAAGGAATCAGCATGTATTAACAGGTCTTCGAAGCTCGCAGCGCGGGATAATCCCTCGTCAAAAAAGAAAACATCAAGGAAACCGTCGCCCCGTTTACCTTCCTTTGTATAGGGGAATACGCGGTACGGATACCGGGTGTCAATACCCTGCTCAGGTAATGGCACAAAGTCATCATCACTGTCAAGAGTGCGGAATGCCTCAGCCTGCGCCGGGGAGAGAACAACAAATCGGATTCCTTCCTCAATGAGGCAGCTGACTGTTTCCCGGTTAATTGCGGTTTCAGCGAGCCACATGCCTTCAGTATCACGGCCGAACCTGGAGCGGAAAAAAGATTTTCCCCATCGAATCTGGGTAAGCTGGTCTCGCCGGGAAGCCAGCGGCATAATTATATGATTATATACCTGAGCAATGGCATTCCCGTGCCGGTCAAGACGGTTGTAGCTTTCGGCATCGGCATCGAGAATTCGCCGGGTAACAACCGGATGGTTTTCTTCAAGCCACATGAAAAGTGTCGGGCCGAAGTTAAAGCTGAGGTTGGTATAGTTATTGTGGATATCCTGAATCATTCCCTGCGGATCAAGAAGGCGGGAATAGGCGTTCGGCCGGTAACACTCGTCGTATATACGTTCGTTCCAGTCATGGTAGGGTGCTGCGGATGACTGCCGCTGGATACGGTTTATCCACGGATTCTCGCGGGGCGGCTGATAGAAATGGCCATGAATAATGCAGTATTTGTGATGAGAGGCATCCGACTTATTGCCAGTCATAATCCCTGGAATCAGGATAGGTAACCGCCTTCCCTTCGAGCCTTCGTTTAAGGATGTCTATTCCCTGGGAAATAATATCATCCCGCGAGTCATAGACATTATTAAAATAAACTTCCATTTCGTTTGAGATACGGGTGTAGCACTTGTCACCTATTTTTTTATCTCCCAGTTGAATCTCAATGGTTGTTTTTTCTCCATCAATTACTACATTTTTAATCCACCTGATACTCATTGATCAACCTCCAACGATTACATACTATGTGACAGTTTCAGCTTTAAAAGATATCTCCTGGCTTTGTGAGCGAAAACATCATCAGGATTTGAGAGTATAATATTTTCAAACAGTTTTTCTGCTTTATCGCCATAGCCCAGCATAAAGCTTGTCAAACCACGAAAATAGCTGATTTGCGGTGACACCAGCTCCGGAACCAGATCAAGGACAGATTGTGCGGTGTCGAAATATTCATGGCTAATAAGAGCGCCAACAAGGGTACTGACAAGGAATTCCTGTGTTGGTTTCGGCCAGCGTTCGCAGTTGAATCCTGCAACAGGATCACGCGGTTTATTTCGATAGAGTGCATAGCGCAGGTGCCCCCAGTATTGAAACGCATCGGGATACACCCGGAGCCGCTGCACTGCCAGGCGTGTAGCGAGGATTTCAGCGGTGTAGTGCCAGCCCGGGGAGTTCTTTACCCTGTTAAGGCTGTCCAGGTATAATGAAACCTGCGGGAATGAACCCGTATACACACCGATACGAATATGCCATAACAGAATGTCCGGACGGTTATAGCGCCACTGTGATTTTTGTGGACAACGGGAAATATATGATCGTGCCTTTTCGAAGGAACCCTGAAAAAGGTACTGCCGTACGACTAAGGTATCCTTTGTTATTGATGCCTCAAGCATCTTCATGGTACTGTCGGCTTTTTCGAAAAAGCCGCTGTTCTGATACAGAACGACCGCGTTAGCTTTGCCGTGCAGTTGTGTCAGATTTACTTTGTCAAGCCATGCCAGTGCCGAGTCGGATTTGCCGATATGAGCATATGACTGATAACAGATAATGGCACATTTCTGGCGGTGCGATTCTGTGGAGAGATGTTTCCAGGCTTTTTGTGCCGGAGGGAGGGCTTCTTTAAAGAGCCCGCGTGCGAAACGGTATCCGGCTACTGCAAGAAGACGCGTTCCCTTTGATTGTGGATTCTTATCCAGGGTAACGATGGCTTTTTCCTCTTCACGGTACAGGTTAAAGTGGGCATAGGCAGCACGTAACCACTTTGACAGTGTGTCAAGGTTTGCTCCGGGATTCGATTGATAGCACGAACTGAACTGTTTGAGTATTGTGCGTTTTGTTTTGGGTGATTTGACGTCTGCCAGTGCACGCTTGAGTTGGTTGAGAGCCACATTTACGAATGAGTTTTCTATGGATGATGCTTTGCAGTAAATAGCTACCGCACCGTGAAAATCTCCCAGAATGCTTTTTATACGTGCCCATTTCAGCAGATCATATACGTCTATTAGTGACAGGGTGTTAAAATCACTGTATAACCGGTCCGCTTCTGCATAGAGGCCTTTTCTTTCAAAGACCCTTAATTGTAGTTGAAGCGGGCCATTATATGTTTTCCATAGTGCGGCGATACCGTCTGAGATACGGGAAAAATCTGCTGTGTCAACAACGGTGAGAAATGCATGCAGTACTGACTGGTCAAAGGTATTTGACACACGGCAATATTTTTTAAGAAGGGAGAAAAGTGTTGTTGTCCGCTCAGGGTAACGTGCGTTTTGAGCATAGGTGTGTAGTAATATAATAAAACATTCGTTATCCATCTTTGCAAAGGCCGGATGTTTGAGCAGTCGCTGCCGGAGAGACGGGGTATGTTTCTGCCATGTTGAATCAGCATAGGGGCATTCATACGGTATGCTGAATACCATACCGGTAAAGCATAGAAGAAAGATTGCACTATATACTTTCATCGTTGTAACATCCCCGGTGATACATTGTTCCTGACTCGTACGTGTATTCTGCCCAGCCCTTTTCCTTCCCGGTAATTTCTTGCCCATTCAAGTGAGAGCACACCGAATTTCACCGGTACACGGATACCTAAACCATACCCGAACAGAACAGTCCGGTCATCTCTGTTCAGACTTATGTCTTCAGAGAAACCAACACCGCCGTCCATAAAAATATATACCGAGCCCGTCGGATTAAAATAAAAGAGATAGGCGGTTTGAGCGTATCCTACGGCTATAAACGGGAATTGGTTGTCAGCATATCCCCTGATGTTTTTATAGCCGCCTATTCTGATTTTTTCTGTTTGGTGCAGAGAATCCTTGTCATCGGATGTGATGAGATGTGTGGCAATTTTGCCGAGAAATGCCTGGCGTCTGAACAGGGGAATATGGGAGCCGGCTGCAAAGTCAAAGCGCCAGCGATTGTACCTCCCCGTCGCCTTATCAGCGATACCGGTGCCGGTGCGTATTAAAAAATCACGTGCAAGCATGCCGTCACGGCAGGGTTCACCACACCGTTGCAGAAGCAGGTCAATTCCTATAAAGTGCCATGAGGCGTTCTGATCATTAATGGTTGTTTCATGGCCGTTCACCGCTAATCCGGCCTGCCATAATTCCTTAAGCTGGGTAAGTACTGTAAACTCCCCATGAAGGTACCCATAATTCTTTTCCTCTATTTCCAGGCCAAAAGCGCCTGAGATAAATAGTGGCCAGAGGAACGGGTATGCTTTTGCAAGTTCAATCTCAAATTGCTGGAGCAGTTTTTCTCCGCGGTAGAAAAGGGAGGCAGACTCACCGCGATGAAAGATGTTGAGCATAGTGAGTGTCAGGATTCCAGACCAGGGGATATTTGCATCGGAGCTGTAAGCAAGGGCGCCATCGATACCCATACCTGAATTATCTTCGATATGAAAGGGAACCGCTACGAATTCCAGTGAATCGATTCCAATACTATCTGAAGTTTCTGGTAATTCATGTGACATATCCAGAGTATCCGATTTCTCAGACGATAATAAAATTCCAGGTGATGATACATGGACACTGGCTATATATGGACGTGATATGAGCCGTTTCTGTGAGGTCTCTATTTTCCGCCTATCAAAAACCTGCCCCCTGGCAAAGACAATGTCCTGTGCGAGGAGCTTCTCTTTTGTTTTAAATCCACCCAGAAAAAGGGGATTATCAAAAACACAATGTTTGCCTGTTTCAAGGTTAAATTGAACGGTTAGATGTTTTTGCAGTTTTTTTAAATGGGTAGTATCTGATCCCTCTTTGGAGGATAGCGAATCAACAATACCCAGAGAAAGTTTCGCAAAGGGGAACCCTCTCTCTGCAACAAAAGTTACTGTTTGCCGGGCAAGTGCCTGAACAAGTCCGGCATTATATCGTACAGGGAAACGAATATGCTGTATCGAATCAATACACAGGGTATAGGTACAGGCGATGATAATAGTATCGATTACAGCCTGGTTCCCAACGGCAATGGCCAGTGTATCCTGAGCAAGGGTGTCGGTATGTGGAAGAAAGTATCCCAGTGAATCCAGAAGATAATCAAATGCTTCTTTTTTCTTTTTGTCAGGGTGCTTTTTCAGATATCGTCTAATTGTCTGTTTTTTTAACGTGCCATGATGAATGGTATAAATATAGGAGGAGTCAGAAAAAGTAAATACGTCTTCAGCACTAACAGGCTTGGGAAACAGGAGAGATAGTGATATGAATATAAATAATATGAAATGCGGGCAACTTCTCGCTATGAGGTTGACTATATAATTTTTTAGTGGGATATAGATTCTATCATACAAAAACTGTTATCTCTTTTTTGCTAAAATCTCTTTACCTTTTACTGAATATTTAGCTACCGGTACCTCTTCAAGCCGTTCTTTAGGGATGATTTCACCAGTAACTTTACATATTCCATAGGTACCTTCCTCTATTCTCTGCAGGGCTTCATCTACCTGCTCGAGATATTTTTGCTGGCGTTCAGCCAGTCCCATAGAGAATTCACGGCCATAGGATAATGATGCAGTATCACCAAGGTGGTAGGAATAGCGCGAGACTTCACCGGATTGCTCAGAAATAGACTGCATAAGGTTATTGCTCTGAAGGTCACCCATCTCTTCCAACACTTTATTCTTTTCATCCCGAAGCTTCTTTTTAAAATGGTCGAGCTGCTTTTTAGTGAACTTCTTTTTACGTGTCACAGCCATGTATAGCCTCCCTTAGATGATACCAAAGATGATACCAATCATTCGGTGAATTAACTATGGTGTAATAAAATAGATAAAAAGGTAGTTTAAATACAATATTGTATACAAATTTCGTTTAATATAGGTCGATTATTTATTGATTTTATAATATAGGAAGATTTTTGTCTACCTATTAATAACGCTCTTTTCGTAACTACTCAGGTGGTGTAACATTCTTAGTGTCATTGCGAGCGCAGCGAAGCAATCTCCTGCATTCGAAAAGATGAGATTGCTTC
>CBDVBE010000348.1:0-7247 GCA_965372145.1 uncultured bacterium
AACCATTATTTGATTACCATTTTCTAGATCCTGGTTTTTAATTTCAGTGTTTATATCATACTTGACAGTCAGCTTTGGCCTTTTTGATTCATCAGTGTATTCAGAAGATGCTAGCATAACCCCGTAAGCCGGTGTATGATTATCAAATCTGAATAGAAAACCATAGTTTTCCCCTGAATTCTCAACTATATCCTTGATTGCAGAAGTGACATCATAGTCTTCCCATACATTTTTCTTGGTATTCGTATTAATAAATACCGGCGGTTCAGAAAAGGCACCACCCGGATTCTGCCATGGTGTGTTCCAGGTAACAGAATTTTCCTGCCAGTCACGCTCAAGAGCATAACAATTTTTAATGTCAACCTTATATACATGCTGATTGGTAACATATAAAAACATACTCACCTTTGTTATATCATTCGGCAACGTTACAGATTTCAGATCAAATTTAATAGCTACCCTGTCCCACAGGATTTCATCACAGCCCTGGTTCGGTCACAACCGATGATGATAGCCGCATATAATAGTCTGTCCATCACCGAAATTTGAATGTACCGATCCCTGTTCCTGGCCTGTTGATATATGGGCATCAACACAGCCGTCATACCCGTTCAGGCCGTTCTGTAAAACAATCTCTTCGCCACCGGCAAAGAAACTGCAGGCGATTAAAACGAATCCTGCCGCAATCACCTTTTTAATACTGTTCATACTCTCTCCCTCACACGTTAAAACAATTTTTTTCCCTGCATTAAAATGCAGGCCACACGGTCTGTCATTGCGAGGAATAAAGCGACGAAGCAATCTCAAAGAGCAGCTAAAAACGAGATCGCCACGCTTTGCTCGCGATGAAATTGGTTTATCTGCACACAACCATTTTCTTCCTCACCCTGTTTTTATTATCTTTAACTGTCACAATAAACATCCCCGTTTTGCCAAGGTAAATACTGCTTCTCAGGCCTTTGGCTGCAACACCCGAATTGACTATAGCTCTCCCTGAAACAGTATAAACAGAGTAACAATATTTTCCATTCCCGGGAACAAGGATATGTACCGATTGATTGTTCACAAAAATCTTCTCATGTAAAAGATTTTCCGAATAACTTACTCCATTGTTAATTGGTGTATTCTCGTTAAAAATAATTTCCAGTTTCGGCCGCATATCGGCTTTCTCATTTTGCGCGGAGTAAACCATAATCCCCCGGCGATCGTTGTCATCAAACTTAATAAGAAAGCCAAAATTGATCGCAGGATTCTGCACGTGCTGCTTAACAGCTTCGGTAACATCAAATAGTTCCCACTCCCCAACGGTGGTATCTTTCTGGCTCGAGGAACTAAGGGGATTACTTTCATCAAAATCACCGCCCTCAACTGCCCATGGATTTTTCCAGTTGGCAGTTGCTTCATCCCATTTTTTGGTTACTTTAAATACCTCTTTAGGTCCGTTTCTCATGTTATAGTCCCACATTGCATTTATATCAAAGCAGTCATAAGGGTATATGCATAAGAACGCACTTTTTACTGTTACATCATTAATCTGCGAACAATCGAATTGAATGAGCGCCCGGCCCGTGTAGACTTTTCCGCCCATTCACGAAAGGCAGGTATCTGCATACACATCAAACCGGTCAGGCATATACTCCTGCATTACCAGCCCCTCTTTGGCATACCGGAGAATCCAGGTATCCTGGCAGCCGGTATACCCGTCCAAACCATTCTGCAGTACAATTTCCTTTGCTGATGCAAATGCTGTTATTAGAGTCAGTACAAGAAGTAATACTTTCAATTTTTTCATCACTCCCCCCATTATTGAGTTACTGAACATAGTTGAATTTTCCGGTTATATTCTTTTTTTGCGATTGTATTGAGACAAAGTAAATTCCTGACGGTGTCTCCTCCGGTATCCGGAACCACTGTTTCATTCTGCACCGCACGATATCGATAATATTTCTGCCCCGAATATCAATTTAACATGTTCCGTTTCAGCAGGATGGAGTATTGGGTTTCTGTAACACTATGCTGGTTAAGCAATTCCTGCGATACTCCATTATTCCATTACTCCATCACTCCGTATTGCAGGTGCATTTCCTGCCCTCGCGGGTTGGGGAGGGATACCCGGCATAGGACAGGAAATTCCTGCATGAACTATCTCTATTTTTATTCAGCAACAAGAGGGATTTCCCACCCTTGCAGCGCGGGGAGGGATCCCTTAATCAAGGGCAGGAAATGTTTCTCAGGAGATAAGCGGTGACTTGACTCCTGATGCCTCTTGTTATAAAAAAACAAACGTGTTCTCCTTGTTAATCAGGGTACTACAGCAATTTTCTGGTCACACTGTACTTTTTCCCCGACAACTTTTATCAAATACAAACCTGCGGCAAACAGTGTTTTATCACAGACAATCGAATACACACCTGATTCCGCAAGCGATTTCTCAATTTCAAATAATTGCCGTCCCTGAACGCTATAAACTGTAATCCAGTATTTCCCACCGTGCGGAACAGTTATCCGAATCATACCCGGCATGGTTATTTCAACGGCCATGGTTACATTGTCAGCAGGACCGCTCTCATTTTCAACGGGTGTCATATCACAAAGCTCCGGCTGTTTTTTCAGGTTCAATGCATCAAGTGCAGCCTTGAAATCAGAAAACGATCTGCTGGAATGAAGGATTTCCTTATTCGGACTCACCAGTCCATAGGTCGGTGCAGCTCCGGGAAAATCTTTTTTCAGATAATGCAGGTTATCCAGGTTATCCTCCACACAGAGCATGGGAAAAATCCCGCCTAATGAATCCTTATATTTCGCTTCCATCTTATCGTGGTAAATGTTAAAACCATCCATAATTACAACCAGCTCACCTTTATTACATCCATACTCGGTATAAATGTCATTCAGTTTAGGCACCGCCCCCCAGCAGATTATTCAGCCAAGAGTCACAAAATCATAGGCGATATATTTTCCCTGCTTGACATAGGTGTTCATATTGTGCCACTTGCCTTCAAGATCAACCAGGTCAATATCCGGTGCCGGATCAGCAAATAATGCCGCTGCTATAACCAATGCACTCAGAATAAGTTTTACTATTTTCATTTTTTCTTCCGGTACTCCCATTAAGGGGTGGACAGGAGGTGTGGGGAGGAGAATCCTGCCTGTCCAGCCCTTTGGGAGTTTTCTATCAACAAAACGCAAACATTCTTTCTATCTGACATTCTGTTTCTTTTTTCATCGTTATCTCTCTATTTTACTCCCGAAAAGAGGCGGACAGAAGGTGTGGGGAGGGATAACCTGCCTGTCCGGCCTCTTTGGGAGTTTCCTAATATTTTCCAATACCCTATTTATACATAATAAACTTCTTAACTACCGAATTGTGTCCGGAACTTCCTTTCAGAAAAAGTACACTCCCGGCAAACTGCTCAAGGTTACAAACTATCGTATGATTACCGTGCGTAAAAACCTTATCGCAGAGCACCTGTAGCTTTTTACCGTCTACAGTATAAACGGTCAGTGTATACCGGCCGTCATGCGGTATGAACAGCTCTATTTTTCCAGCGGTAATACTGTTGATTATCATTTCCGGTTGACTGGAGCCATAACCATCAGGTACCGCATTGGATATCGCAGTTGCATTGATATTGTACTTCTCCAGATCACCTGACAGATTGTCGTAGAACGAGTTATATGCCTCATAATTCTCGACGATTTTCTTATCCGGTGCGATAACGGCAACGGTTGGGAAAGCCATACCTCCACCATTGATATACTGCATAATGACATCACCGGTACCGGCATCACCGCTCACCGATGGGAAGGTCACCCCTTCCTTCTCATCATATGCAATTATTTCAGCATCTGTACCATTCATATAGATATCCAGAACTATCAATCCTGCACTGTTTTTACTATATTCTGCATACACATCATTGAGATCACCGATCGCAAGAAGGCAGCCGCTTCACCCCATGAGGGTGAGGTTAATCACCACATATTTGCCGTTGTCAAGGTAGTCAAACAGGTGGTGTGTCGTACCGTGCACATCTGTCAAGGTAAAATCGATTGCATTATCAACATTTACCTGGGCAGCACTCAGTATTGCCAGCCCCATTACAAAACTCATCAATCGCCGCATCATTTTTTGTAACCTTGTCTTCATGGATTTCCCTCCCCTGTTTTTTCTATATTGAGCGCACAATCCCCTATTCCGTAAAGGGTCCTCTCTTTTATAACTCCTTTTATTACAAGAAGTTACTTCAGCGAGACTACCCTGCGGTTACTTTTTACAGAACTGAAATGCAAGGAATAATCTTTATAGTACTTAAGTGTTAATGTGTTTTGATGATTACTCTCTTGCCCCCTCACATAGGTTATCTGTTTATCGCAAGCTTTTGTATCGCTTTGCGTCCGTTTCCATTTTTTATTGTCATGAAATACATGCCTGGTGAAACTGCTTCATGGATATCAATTGTATTTACACCTGCATGAAAATCCTTCGTCTCTGTCTGAACCAGTTGCCCCCGTGATGAATAGAGTAAACTGGTATAGGTATCAGCCCCCGTGATGCTTACCGCGATTTTTCCGTTACCGGCTGCCCGTATAGTTATCCCCGGATCGTTTCCATCGGTCAGAAGTTTCTCCTCCTTATTCGCTGTGGCGCCGATATTATAACTATCCAAAACAATTTTCAGGCTGTCCACATAGGGATTATTGATACAGGCTGCCTCATCGGCCAGATTCTTCTCTACTATCTTTCCATCGGGTCGGATCAGACATATAGTCGGCACCCCGAATATCTTTCCATCACCATAGACAACCCGAAGGTTATCTCCTCCCTCATCCTTACTTATTCCCGGATATTTGACATTGTGTTCATTTTCCCACGCAATGACCTGTTCATCGGTGGCGTTGCAGAACGCCGCCAGAATAAATAAATCTCCCTTGTTCTCTCCGAAATCCGCATATGCTTTGTTTAACCCTGTTTTCCCGGTCAAGCCCTTGACCACCAGTTCACAGGAGTATCAACTCTTACCGGTAAAACTGAGCAGCACCCACTTTCCTGCGTCAAGATATTCATAGAGATTGTGAGTAATGCCATTTGCATCAGTTAGAGAAAAATCTATCGCCGAGTCTATCTTAACACCCGCATGGGTAAATGTAACCAGACTGCTAATTACAAGTAAAACGAGTATAATCCTTTTCTTCATACCTACCTCCCCCACGTTACTGTTAACTGCAACTGTATGAGCCCGTTATTTTCACTGCCGAAATAAAACGTTTTATTTTCAACCGAAGTGATACAGTGTATTGTTCCGGCATTGACAAGCACCTCCGTATTATCGCCATTATATGCGTTGGCATAGAGAGGACCGATTCTATATACCGTCCCATCACCCACGGTGCCGACCCACTTGTTTATCGTTGTATTGGCGCCGATGCCGATCGATGCCATGTTATAGTTATCAATTCCCTGTGTGCTGCTATTCTGTTTTGTCCACATCCCGCCACCGTCATCTCTCCAGAAACTAAGCAGACCGTCTTTTGCCGGCATATAACAGGTGGTACTCGTGGAGAGGGCAATTCCCCGTACCGTATCTTCAATCTCACAGGAGTCTGTTCCCTTATAATACACACGCCACGTAGAATCATTGTAAATATACAGGCCAAGATAGGACGTTATAAACTTTTTATCTTTGTAATTTATAGCAATGCCGGTGATATAGTTCTCTACCAGCACCGTTGACGTATCATATACGGTCCACTCATTGGCGACAGGATCATATTCGGCACACCCTTCCGCAGTGCCGACCCAGACAATGCCGTTGCTCTCTACTGCAAGCGCGGTAATGACCGGGCTCGGCAGATCGGTATATGCGCCGGGCTGGACGATAGTCCGGACATTTCCATCCTGTAAATTCGCCAGGCCGTCTTCCGTGCCAATCCAGATACTGCCGTCAGGATCAAGGGCAAGAGCGTTTATCCTGTTATGCGGAAGGAGTGAATTCTCATCGGTATAGGTTCTCCAGGAAGCGCCGTCAAAGGAAGCTAATCCCGAGTCCCGGGTCCCGACCCATACCACCTCGTTATTGTCAACAACCACAGCCCGCACTGTATTTCCCGGTATTTCCGAATTAGCCGTAGTATAGGCAGCCCAGAACATCTGGGCAATAACCTTCGTCGTATCGGTAGAGGCGACACTAAAATCATCGGTAAACCGTACCGGATCTTCCGTGGAATTCTCCCTGCCGAAATAAAACCCCGACACCTCACCAGGTGGTAATGAATCAAATACGAAGGAGTAATTATCCTTTTCGTGCAAGATAGCGACCTCGGAAAACTTACGGTAGTATTTTGTGCCCGGCAGATATACATACCCATCCTTCAACTCAACCGAATCGGAGAAGCTCAGGTGGACTGCGCCGGGTTTGTATAACGTGCCCGAAATCAACGTCGTGGTATCGAGGGTGCCGTTTATACCGGTCAGCAGCAGACGCTCCCTGCCGTTCAGATGGATTGCCTGGATATTGTACTGGGTTTCAGAATCACTTACCGTGAATGAAAATCTGCCGTTATCATCAGTGGTATCGGTCAGAGAATCAGGCAATAAGGGATCCGTTACCGGGTTATGGTCAGTGAGAACCAACTGCACCTGTGTGTTCGGTACCGGCGCGCCATTTTCGTTGTAAATAATACCCGCAGCAATAGGATTGCCGACATCAGTCGCAGAGCCGCCGTCAGTGACACCGGGCATGCTGCAGTTAAATTGTATCCCCAGCAAAACCAGCAGTAATAAATATGCAGCCGCACGTCTCATTTCTTCTCCCCCCTCTTCTTATTCACCCGCTGCATAGGAAAAAGCTGCATACCGATGTGATACACTTTTTTATCATTGGTATCCTCTGCGATTATATCCAGTATCCGCTTCCGTGCATTATCCAGCTCAAGTTTTATTTTCTGAAACGCCTCTTCGGAAAAGCTCCCGGAAATCGCCCGGAAATAACGTTTGTCGCCCTTGAACGTATCGAGCGCCTTCTTGCTGTTTTCAAGCATGGCTTTATGATACGAATAGGCGCCGATGCCATTAATTTCAGGGCCGGTTGATATTATCGGATCCGTTACTTTATAATACCCGCCTTTTCCCTTTTTTATAAGCCCAAGCTCTTCAAGCAGCTCCACCGCTTTCTGTGCCTGCCTGACACTGATTTTCGGCACAATCTGCTCGACCAGCGTTTCGTAATCGCCCTTGAACTTATTGG
>CBDVBE010000349.1:0-7246 GCA_965372145.1 uncultured bacterium
GTCGAAAGGCAAGAAACAGTCGAAAGTCAAAAGTCGAAAGGCGAAGGACTAGAAGAAGGCGAAAGTCAAGAAGCAGTCGAAAGGCAAGAAACAGTCGAAAGTCAAAAGTCGAAAGGCGAAGGACTAGAAGAAGGCGAAAGTCAAGAAGCAGTCGAAAGGCAAGAAACAGTCGAAAGTCAAAAGTCGAAAGGCGAAGGACTAGAAGAAGGCGAAAGGCAAAAAACAGTCGAAAGTCTGAAAGGGGCTGAAGGTCCTGAAAGCGATAAGGCTGAAACACAAAACGATGAAGATGAGGCGGCAGAAGACCCGGCGTCCTGATTCGCAGGCTTTTCCCCTCCTGAATAACAAAAAAAGTACTCGGTATGACTGTACAGGAAAAAAAGAGACAAAAAGATTCACTCACCCCCATGATGCGCCAGTACACGGAACTCAAGAAACAGAATCCGAATACGGTCCTGCTGTACCGGATGGGTGATTTCTATGAGATGTTTAATGAAGATGCGAAGATTGCCAGTAAAGTCCTCGGCCTTACCTTGACCAGCAGAAACCACGGCGGTACCAACCGTACGCCGCTTGCCGGTTTCCCGCACCATGCGCTTGACCGTTATGCCAACCGCCTGGTCCACGCCGGGCACAAAATTGCTGTCTGCGAACAGGTTGAGGACCCCAAAACCGCCAAGGGGATTGTCAAACGGGATATCATTGAAGTCATCACCGCAGGGACCGCGACCGAAGACAATTTCATTGACGAAAAAAGCAACAACTTTATCATCGCGCTTGCGCAGGAAAACGAGCGCACCGGCCTTGCCCTGTGCGACCTGTCAACCGGCGAGTTTCACCTGGAAGAAATTCCGTCGGGCCGGCTTGACGAAGAGATAACCCGTATCGACCCGCAGGAAATCCTTGTCCCGGAAGAGGACCATGACAACCGGCTGGTTGACAAACTGCAAAAACAGTTCTACACCATTCTCGTTTCACCCTTTGACCCCTGGAAATTCCACCCCGATCACGCCCGGGACGTTCTGAAAGATCATTTCCGTGTCGCATCACTGCATGGCCTGGGCCTTGAAGGGTATACCCTCGGTGTCGGCGCGGCCGGGGCACTTCTGAGTTATCTCAAAGCACAGAAAAAAAATGACCTCCGCCATATCTCTTCAATCAAAGCACGGAGTATCAGCGCATTCACCGAACTTGACCCGGCAAGTATCCGCAACCTGGAACTCCTCAGGCCGTTGCAAACAGAGGACAGCGGCGGCACTCTTCTCTCGGTACTTGATAAAACCAGCACCTCAATGGGTGCCCGCCTGCTGAAAAAATGGATCACGCACCCGCTGAAAGATATCATTGAAATCAACAAACGCCTTGACTGTGTCGAGTGGCTGAAAAAGGATGTCTTTGTCAGAGGTGAGACCGACCTGTTTTTGAAAAATATCGCTGATATTGAACGGCTGATCAGCAGGATAACATTCGAACGGGCAAATGCACGGGACCTTAATGCACTAAAAGATTCTCTCAACACCTTTCCCTCACTGATAAAAGGCCTTGAATCCACACCATGCAGCACTATTCAAAAAATCAGTAACTCCCTGAACAATTTTGAATCAATTGTACATCGTATAGAAGAAACTATTGTCGAATCACCGCCCCTTTCACTCCGTGAGGGCGGCCTGATAAAAAAAGGTGTCTCGCCAGTGCTTGATGAGGTACAGGATGCTTCTGCCAACGGGAAACAGTGGATCGCACGACTCCAGAAGACCGAACGTGAGCGCACCCGGATTTCAACGTTGAAAGTACACTATAACAAGGTGTTTGGGTATTATATCGAAGTATCAAAAGCAAACCTTAACGCGGTGCCACAAGACTATATCAGAAAACAGACCCTGGTTAATGCGGAGCGTTTTATCACCCCGGAACTCAAAGATATGGAAGCAAAGGTTCTTGGTGCGGAAGAGCGGTTGTCCACCCTTGAATATGAAGTCTTTACTTTATTGCGAAGGGAGATTGCACAGGAGTGCGAGCGAATTCAGAAAGCTGCAGAGTCCATTGCAACACTTGATGTTTTCACCTCTTTGGCAAAAATCGCCGCAGGTAACCGGTACTGCCGGCCGGTATTAAAAGAAAACTGCGATATGCATATCACAGACGGCCGCCATCCGGTGGTGGAACAGATGAATCCCGCAGAGCAATTTGTACCGAATGATACGGAGGTGGTATCCGACTCTTCACAGGTCCTGCTGATAACCGGCCCCAACATGGCGGGGAAATCGACCTACCTTCGCCAGAACGCTCTGATCGCTATCATGGCTCAAATAGGTTCTTTTGTACCTGCCGCTAAAGCTGAAATCGGTGTGGTGGACAAGATTTTCACGCGGGTTGGGGCCTCAGACCGCCTTGCACGCGGCCAGAGCACCTTTCTCGTTGAAATGATTGAAGTTGCTAATATTTTAAATAACGCTACGAATAAAAGCCTGGTTCTGCTCGATGAGGTCGGCAGGGGAACCTCCACCTTTGACGGGATCAGTATAGCTTGGGCCGTAGCGGAATATCTTCACGAAACAGAGAACTGCCATGCACGAACCTTCTTTGCCACCCACTATCATGAGCTTACCGAGCTCTCGCTCCTTTTTCCCCGCATTAAAAATCTCCATGTAAAAGTAAAAGAGTGGAATGACCAGATAATTTTTTTAAGGAAAATTGATGAGGGAAGCTGTGATCATTCATATGGTATTCAGGTTGCGAGACTTGCGGGCGTTCCAAGGAAAGTCATAGTCCGGGCAAAAGAGATACTCTCCAATCTGGAAAATATGGAGCTTACCCCGGAGCATAAACCGGTGCTCGCACGGCATCACAATAAAGAAAAGGAATCGGATAACCAGACCGGCCTCTTTGACGGCATTCAATTGAACCTTATGGACGCTGCAAAGATGGAAGTGATTCAGCAGTTGCAAAGTATTGATATTAACTCAGTTACACCTATTGATGCCCTTAATTTGCTTGCGGAGATTAAAAATAAAGCTGATTCTTGTTAAGATGTTTTACTGAGGTATTAGGAGAGTTGTGCAAAATCGTTTTTACTATTTAAAATTAAGTGCGATAAAAAACAAAAGTGAACATTTGTAGTAACATAAAAGCTATTATCTTCAAAATATCTTGTCTTTTGTAGCTACATAAGGTATAATAAAATATATGACCAAATGGAATGAATTCGTACTATCAGGAATTGAATACGATTTCGAAAAAGATAAGTTATATGTTCACAATGTGACAATTTAAGAAGCCGTACAGTGCTTTTATAATAACTTTAAAGTAAGGAAAAATAAGAAATATAAGGATAGATTTAAACTTTATGGATTCACAGATGCCGGTCGCAGATTGTGTATAATTTTTCAACTCAAAGCCAAAAAGGTAATACGCATTATTACAGGCTGGGAGGTATAAGTATGATTATAAAAAATATCAAAACAGCGAAAAAAGAAGAAAAAATTGATAACGAAATAATTGAAATGGCTCATGATGAAAAATCATGGGATAAAAAAATAGAGGTTACGCCAAAATCGAAGCCAACATCAATTCGTCTGAGTACAAGAACTATTGAGCGTGCAAAATTCTTTGCAAAAGTTCATCACCAGCGAGGTTATCAAAGCTGGATTAAAAAAATTATTGAAGAGCGAGTTAACACTGAATACGAATTATATAAAAGGTTGAGAAAAGAGGTGGTTTAAGAAGCAAAATTATTGGAAGCAATATTTCAAAGCTTTTTTTCTTTGAAAATGAAAGATAGAACTTAGGCGTTTGTCATTAACCGTCAGGTCGAAGTATTTTCAAGTTAAAGTTGACAGTAATTTACATTTAGAGATATTTGTAATAACCGGCGGTGGTAAAAAGGTTTTCTGTCTTTAAAAGAACCTTATTCAGGATTAATACCCGAAAAAACTATCCTCCCGAAAACCACTGCTGTTTATTTTCTGTCTTGCATTTCAACAAAAAAAAGATTTAAAGATTTTTAATTTTTTTGATAATGCAAGAAAGAACTCAGGCGCTTGTTATTAACCAATGGTTCGTATTATTTTCGAATTGAATTAGGGTAAGATATACTATCAAACATGACAAAATGGTAATATTTCAGGCCAGACAAACTGCACCACATTTATCAACTGTTGATTAATACCTATTGCACCTATCTGGCGGTATCTCGTTACTATATGCTCTCTGTGAATGTTACTCAACTTGAAGAATCCTTCCGCATACTCTTCCAGAATATCGATGAAGCCGTGATTTTCTTTGACCAATATGGAAATATAGCGCAGATCAATTCCGGTGTATATAACCTTTTTGATATTGAAAGATCGGAATGTACCGGAAATTTCCTCCAGAATGCAATAGATGGCTATCAGTATGATAAAGAGTATACTAATCACCGTTTTACCTATACCAAAGATTCCGATCGACGATATTTACTCCTTTCTCAATCAAGTATCGGCGATGGAAATAGTGCCCTTGGAAAGATACTCCTTATTCGAGATATCACAGAGCAGATCGAGTCCGAGAATGAGCTTCACCGCTCACAAAACCTGGAATCGCTCGGCCAACTGGCAGCAGGTATAGCCCATGATTTTAACAATTATCTTGCAGGAATCACCACCAGCTTTTCACTTGCACGGATGGAAATACCGCAGAGCAGCGAACTGGCAGATATCTTTGCCGAAGGTGAAAAAGCAGCACTGGAAGCCTCATCTCTTACCCGCCAGCTTTTAACGTTCTCCCGTGGCGGAGCACCGGTAAAAGAGACATTCGCCATATGTGACACTCTAAAAGAAGTAGGGATTTTTACCACCCGGGGTTCAAATGTCAAACTCCAACTCGACTTTCCACAGAACTCTCCGGTAATTAATGCCGACAAAGGACAGATAAGTCAGGTGTTTCAAAATCTCATTCTCAATGCAGTCCAGGCTATGCCCCAGGGAGGGACGATTACAATTGGAGTAAAGGTCCACCGGTCAGGAAAAGTGGCAAATCTGAAACCGAGTCATTATGTTGCCATCACTGTAAAAGACCACGGCCACGGCATTCCACAGGACATTATTTCCAAAATATTTGACCCCTATTTTACTACCAAACAGAAAGGAAGCGGCCTTGGATTGACAACGGTTTTTTCAATAGTTAAAAAACACGATGGCCATATAACGGTCTCATCCAGCCTTGGTAAGGGAACCGTTTTTACTGTGTATCTTCCAACGACACAAGAGGTTAAGAAGAAAAAGGAAACTCCGGCAACTCGACCAATCCCCCATGATAAGGGTAGAATTCTTATTATGGACGATGAAGCTGTTGTGAGGAAACTTTTGGATAAATTATTACAGCGATTCGGATTTGAGGTAGATATTGCGGCAAATGGGGAGGAGGCTCTGGACCGTTTTGAAAAGCGCTGGACAAAAAAAGAAACCTACACCGCCGTTATTACTGATTTAACAGTGTCTGGTGCGATGGGAGGGTTACAACTTACAAAAGAGCTTCTAAAACGGGAACCTTCATTGAAAATTATCATTTCAAGCGGGTATTCTGAGGATGAAGCTATTTCGAAATATAAAGACTTTGGCTTTTTCGCGGCACTACGGAAACCTTTCTCAATTGATGAGCTTACCGCAGTACTAAACTCACTCTCACGAGATTAAAATACAAGATCTAAAAACGAGGATATTAATATTATTTTTTTATCTTTTCACCTTTTAGGTATGGAACAATCTTATTTCGATACACCTCAATAATCCGTTCCCTGAACTCTTCATCACGATGAAACCTGCTCCTGTTATTCAACTCGGAATGTATTCGCAACTCCATGCCATAATTGTGTCTGATTCGATTATCCAGAGACTTTAATTTCTTCGGCATTCGTATAACTTCAGCATAGCATATTGATTCCGGTAAAGTTGTTTCAATTTGTTGCTTATCCTGCATAAAATCAATGACTTCAGCTATTTCTGAGTGATCAATATCTTCAGGGGTCTTCACTTCCCCATTTGCAAAAAGCCGGAAATGGATGTAGGTAAACAGTCGAGCCTTGTCAGTTGATAGATTCAATTTATCGCACTGTTCATGGATCTTATGAGCCGTATCAAAGTTTTCAGTTATAAATTCATCAGTATTCATTCTTATAACACCTTATTTTACTGCAAAGAATGCAGAGTTCACTGAGATTAAAAAAATGATTTTTATAGTTACTTCCTATGCAATTTGTGTCATTATTATTCGGAACAAATGTAACGTTATTATTGTCTCTTTACTATTAAAGACAATCACAAAGAGCCCAGATAATTCACGGTATATAAGCGGGTTATGATTATGGGAATTGAGCATTGAGATACAATATATGCAGAATCGATGAATATATATTCGATATATGGTATAGTAATAATATATAAAAATTTATTAAAAAAAGTAGTTTATTATATATTTTTTTGCTCCCGAGACATAAAGACATAAAAGTATTTTATTAAATGGGAACAGCGTATTTAATAAAAACAACATAATGAGGGAAACAAAAAAATGAAAAAAACAGTAATCAAAATTGTTATAACCATTGTCGTTCTTTTTGTGTTTTTCGTATTTATCCTTCCTCAATTCGGAATCTCTATCCCCCAGATGGTGGTCATGCAGGAAGATATTCAACCTGAAGAGCTGAATGATGCATCGCTTGAGAAGAAAATCCTTTTAGCCGCACGAAACAGTAAATTTAAAAAGGCTGTAATTAATAAAATCAAAGAGTCTATTAAAAATGACTCTATCTATATAAAATGCATAGGGTTAACTCAACTAAACGATGAAGATATAACCCCATTCAATACAATTTTGATAATTAATACCACCATGGCCTGGAACTGGGATTATAAAGTAAAAAAATTCCTTAAGAACAACCCGAAACATGATAATGTTATTATTCTTACCACTTCCGGAAGTGGTGAGTGGAAACCGCGGGGTAGGAATCATCAGTTCGATGCGGTTGCTGCGGCATCGGAGAGTGATAATATTGAGCCTGTGGCAGAGAAGATAATGGTGAAGATAAAAGAAATGTTATAATAAAGGCATTAAGTCACAAAATATGAAAAAATCTATTATTATAAACGAAATTAAACTCCTGACTATGACTTACTATTTCCCTGCGATGTAGAGTAAAATATTGAACCGTAGAAAAAGTGTAACCGTTCACAGGTTACATCGCCTTTTTCTGTGAAAAATCGTTATGATGTCG
>CBDVBE010000350.1:0-7221 GCA_965372145.1 uncultured bacterium
CACACTAGTATTTTTTAGCATCACACTGTGATTTAGTCTGTGCCACCCGTCCGCCGCATTCCAGAAACTTGTCGATTGCCTTCCTGATAACCGGGCGCCAGAAACCGAATCTCATTTCATAGCGATGGGGATACACATTATCGAACTCGTCAAAATAATCGCACACCAGCTTGTAGAAAGGCGACAGCTCCGGATTTCGAGGCCGGTAAAACCCAGTGACTTTTTCCAGCTCCTTTCATTTTATAATTAAATTTATGAGCCGGTCAGAAACCTAATTTTTTTCTTAAATCATATTACTCGAAGGGCGCACTCCAAGGGGCATCGAATGTCAAAACAATATATATTAGGAGCGCCCGCCATTTAATGTCCACTGTCTAAACGTGAGGTTTATCATAATTATTTATAAAAAATGCGTATAAAAGAGAATGAATTCTACCTATGAAAAGAATAAAAAAAATGAGTATATTTGAAAATCCAAAGTATGCAGTAATAGGAGCAGGGTGTGGTGGACAGGCTCTCGCCGGATATCTTGCCATGCAGAATTTTGATGTTGCCTTATACAACAGGTCTATCGGAAGAATCGCGCCAATAATGGAGAAAAATTATATCGAGCTTACATCTGTTTTGAAAGGGCGCGGTAAAATGTCAAACATCAGCACTGAAATATCCACGGTTCTAAAGGACCGGGATATTATCATGATTGTTACAACAGCAACAGGCCACCGTGAAATTGGGAAAAAAATTGCGCCTTATTTGAAAGACGGGCAGATTATCCTGCTGAATCCCGGAAGGACATTCGGTGCTCTTGAAGTAGAGCATGCAATTAGAGAATCCGGCTGTCTTAGCGATATTGTTGTTGCAGAGGCAAATACGCTTTTATTTACAACCAGAATCAAAACTCCGGGTGTGACAATAATTAAAGGCATTAAAAAAGAAGTTACCGTTGCTGCTTTGAGAAAATCAGATACGGACTATGCTCTCGAACAGTTATTTCCCGCATTTCCACAATTTAAAGCAGCCAATACTATTTTAGAAACGAGTTTCAGTAATATTGGTGCGTTATTTCATCCTGTAATAACGTTTTTCAACAGGGACAAAATTTACAATAAGGAAGTTTTCGATTTCTATATAGATGGTGTTACACAAGAAGTTGCGGACTATATTGAAAAAGTTGACAATGAAGTTCAGCAGGTTGCCAAAGCTTTGGGCACAATTTCTTTGTCAGTGAAAAAATGGTTGCATTCAAGATATGGAATTAACTATTCCGATCTTTTTACCATGATACGATCAAATCCTGTTTATAAGGGAATTAAGTCGCCGGATACTTTGAATCACCGGTATCTGTGGGAGGATATACCGACCGGGCTTGTTCCGGTCTCTACGTTCGGCAAAGCTCTTAACGTGGATACAAGCGTAATAGATTATCTGATTAATAAAGGGTGCGATGTCCTTGATACAAACTTCTGGGATACAGGAAGAACCCCTGAGAAACTCGGATTATGTCCACAGAACATTAAAAAAAGCCTGTATGAAATGATCAATAACGAGAGGGTTAAAGCTGCTTAAAATATGAATGCTTCAATATCATTAGATGATGTCATCGGCTTAGCAAAGACTGAAATTGACGTACATACTCTGGGTATATCCACCATTAATGATTTTTTGCATGAGTGCGGGTTTAAAACGGTGTTGTGCGATTCTGACGTGGCAAAGGCTTTTTCCAACCCCGGAAATTGTAATAACTCTTCACACATATCCAAATGGATTATCGATAATGAAATAAGTGTTCTTGGGTTCAGTTACAGGCTTGATCCGGACAATGGTGTACTTATTTTTCGGCAATTAATGTACCAGCTTAAAGACAGCAAGCTCCTCAGGGAACTTGGCGGGCCTCTGAAAAAGATCTGTTTTGCCGGCCTTCCGTCTGCTTCTGACATGGTTAAACAGATTTATGGAAACAAAGTGGACGTGTTTTACGGTGAAGAAACACCACTCGAATGTCTTGGACTTTTTGGTATTGACACTTCATTACTACCCCGGGATATTTCTGATATACATCCGTATGATACTTTTCTTGAAAATTTTGGAAAAAATTGCATTAAAAATGGAGACTATTATTCTGTACAGCCAATAGACAGAAATTCATCAAAAGATTTTGGTACAAAAGAAGAGTTACTTTCAGAAAGGATAAAACATGGTCTTGCATATAATCTGCCCCCTCTGATACGTGCGCATGCAGGGCAGTATCAACAGAATCGTATTCAGGCGGTCAAGGAATTTACAGACTGGGCAAGAAAGCTTGCACACTCCGGATATCTGGATATCCTTTCCATAGGGACATCACAGCTTACACAAGAGCGATTTGGTGAAGAATGGGGTGAAAGTCAAAACGGTGGTGGTGTGCCGGTGAATTCTCCTTCTGAATATGAAAGAATATACATTGCTGCAAGGCCTATGTTTGTAAGGACATATTCGGGAACCCATACTATTCGTCAGCTCGCAGAAATTCATGAAGAGACATTGAATATAGCATGGCACGCACTCTCATTATGGTGGTTTTCCAGACTTGACGGACGCGGCCCAAACAGCCTTTATGAAAATCTGAAGGAGCATTTTGATACAATAAGATATATTGCATCAGTCGGCAAACCATATGAAGCTAATGTACCGCACCATTTTGCATTCAGGGGCTCTGACGATATCACGTATGTTGTTTCCGCGTTTCTTGCTGCAAAGTCTGCCATGGTTTCAGGCATCCGTGATTTTATTCTTCAGATAATGCTGAATGTTCCAAAGTATACATGGGGTATAAACGATCTTGCGAAAGCACGGGCTACATTGAAAATCGTAAAAGAACTGGAAAGTAAAGATTTCAGAATATTTCTTCAGACAAGAGCAGGTCTTGATTATCTTTCTCATAATTCGGAAAAAGCTAAAATGCAGCTTGCATCAACAACTGCGCTTATGGACGATATTGAGCCTTATAATACACAGAGCCCCCATATAATTCATGTTGTCAGCTATTCTGAGGGAAACGCACTGGCAACGACTGAAGTAATTGATGAAAGTATTAAAATTACCAGGTATGCACTTGATTCATACAGAAAAATGAAAAAAAAGGGTGAAACATTTAACAGTGTAGAAAATTCTGATATTATTACGCGAGAGCAGTATCTTCTTGACAGCGCGCATAAAATTATTGAAACAATTGAAACGTGTATTAAAAATCCTTATTCACCCGGAGGACTGTATGATATCTTCCGAATGGGATTTATGCCGGTTCCGCAATTACGTTATTGCAGAGACCTGTTTCCCGAAGCAATCAGATGGGAAACCGGAATAAAAAAAGGATGCGTTGATATATACGATGGCACAAGAAAAATTGCGCCGGAAGACAGAATGGAATTTATTAGAGAGGAAGTAGCAAAGAAATGAACAAAATTACAATCGGGCTGCTCAACAAAAAACGCGGTAATTTTAAAATTCAGGAAAAATTCGCAAGAAAAGACACCGTTGTTGACGAAACATCCAAAGAGGTGGAACATCATAAACAGGCATTGCTCGAAAACGGTTATACTGTTATAGAGTTTGATTGGGGCGGTACTATTATCGATTCTTTAAAAAATTCCGCTGTTGACCTTGTATTTAATGTGTCGAGTATGGTTGAAGCCGCCCTGCTTGAGGAGCTGGAAATACCGTATGTTGGTTCTGATACATTTGCCATAGCACTTGCCACTGATAAATCTCTTGCCAAGAAATTGTGGCAGAAGGCGGGACTTGCGACCTCGCCTTTTATCGTGGCAAAAAATGAATGTGATTGCAGAGCAGTAAAGGATGATCCTGATTTTGTGTATCCCCTTTTTGTTAAACCGGTTGCAGGCAGGGGCAGCGCAGGAATAACAGAGGATTCTGTTGTTGAAAATTATACGCAGCTTGTTTGTACCGTTGAAAAAATTAACTCAACAATAGGCCAGCCCGCACTGATAGAACTTTTTCTGCGGGGACGTGAAATAACATTCGGCATTATTGGAACCGGAGCAGATGCACGAGTAATGCCGCCTCTTGAGATCTGCTACAAAGAAGGAGATACTACTCTTACATTTGAAAAGAAAGAGCTGGATAATGACAGTTTTTTCTGCCCTGCCAAACTTAGTTCTGATGAAGAAAAAATGATAAAAGCGTTTGTTAAAAAAGCATACACGGTTCTTGGCTTTAAAGATTATGGGAGAATCGATACACTCTTAACCGAAAAAGGCCCCTATCTTCTCGAAGGAAACACTTTTGCCGGATTAATGTGTACACCTGAGGAAAAACCTCACAGTTATATAGGTTTTATGGCACGGGCAGAAGGATGCGGCGGTAATAAACTTATTGGAGATATTGTAGAATCTGCGTTAAAAAGATATGGGATAAACGGTTAATAAAGAATCAGTACATTTATTTTTAAAACAATTTGAAAGGATAGTTATTGGCGATATGATTGATACCATTGATAAAATTAATATAACTCTCATGGATGCAGCGGGGAACAGGTTCGTTGTTATTGATGAATTTGACCAAACAGTCATTTACGAGTCTTATAAAGAAAATTTTGTACGTGAAATTTCAGAGGACTGTTCATTTGATCCGGACAGTGTACTATTCATTTCAAAATCTGATAAAGCGGATATCATGATGAGAATATTTGACAGGGATGGAACTGAAGAGACAATGTGCGGAAATGGGTTGCGGTGCACAGCGAAAATTGCATATCAAAGAGGGTATATACATAATTATGCATATATCGAGACCCGTGATGGTGTAAAAACGACCTGTATTCTTAAATCGGGTATACAGGTGAGTCTCGGTAAGGTAAGAGAATACAGGTTTATTAATTCAAAGGTTCATTTTGCTTTCAGCGGCATACCGCATATTGTTGTGTTTGTAAACGACCTTGATGATATCAATGCTGAAACTGTTGCCAGGAATTACCGGTATGATTCGAAACTGACAACATCTTTGGGATATCCTGATAACATGCATGTCAATCTTATTCAGCTTGTAAATAAAAATCATATACGTATAAAAACATATGAAGCATGCGTTGAAAGGATTACAGAAGCGTGTGGAACGGGCGCCGTCGCTTCGGCTTATGTCGCTCATAGAGGTAGAAAATGTTCTCTACCTGTAAAAGTGGAGTGTCAGGGAGGTGTCTTGCAGGTTGATTGTATTGAAGACAACTTTTTTCTGAAAGGCCCGGCTGATATTATAGATGAGATTGAATATTTGTTACCGGCGCCTGAATTGGTATACTAAAGTAAAATCAAATAGTAAAGAGAACAAGTCTGGATTTTATAACGCAAATTATCTAATAACTTTAATTAAAGCATTATGAGTAAAAATATTTATTCAATTATTGTTGGAACCGGTAGTTATATTCCCACAAAAAAGGTTTCTAATGAAGATTTTCTGGGAAATGAATTCTATGATTCAGATGGAAAATTATTCGATAAAACAAATGATGAGATTATCTGATGAATTTTGTTTTTCAAATTATGGGCAACTTCGCGAACCCTGATTTGATAATAAATCTACGTTTTTATATATTTTCAACCTGATTTTTTTGCTGCCGACCGTTTAGACATACCAATTCAATAAAAAATATCGTTTATGTGCGGTTAAAAAACAAATTTAGGCAAAGCGATAACCGTGGCCATGTTTATAATACAATACTGGGGCGTCAGAGGATCGATTGCCACACCTGGCAAGGATACGGTTGTCTACGGTGGAAACACCGCCTGTGTATCGGTTGAACTGGATGATACGATTCTGATTTTTGATGCGGGTACCGGGATTCGTGCCTGCGGAAACTACCTGCTTTCAAAGGGTAACAGTATAACCGGTTCGGTATTTATTTCACACACCCACTGGGATCATATTCAGGGTTTCCCCTTCTTTGTACCGGCCTATATTCCGGGCAACACCTTCACCCTGTATGGCCCTCCGTCGGATGTGCAGAACCAGAGCCTCAAACAGATAATGGAATTCCAGACCAGCTACGAATACTTCCCTATCAGCCTCTCTCAGCTTGGTGCAACAATCAACTATGTTGATTGCAAGGAGGGTAAAGTTGAACTTGACGGATTGGAAATGTACACCTGCCGCATAAACCACCCGGTCGCATGCCTGGCCTACAAAGTTGTGTATAATGGAAAAATATTTATTTATGGCGGCGATCACGAGCCGTTCAGGAATATCTACCGTGACTCGGACGCCGGTTCTGATATGGATGAGGATTTCCTGAAAGAACTCGATCAGAATGCTGAAGAGCAGAATAAAAAAATTATGGAGTTCTGCAAAAATGCCGATGTTGTCTCCTGGGACGGACAGTATACTGATGACGAATATGAAGCGAAAAAGGGCTGGGGACACAGCTCATTCAGCGAAGACCTTGAACTGGCTGAAAATGCCGGTATAAAACATATAATTCTTACCCACCACGAACCCATGAACTCCGATGAAAAACTCGCCGGTTACGAAACCGATATGAAAAAACGTGCCGGTGAAAAGGGATTTAAGCTTGATTTTGCCAAGGAAGGGATGAAAATTGAGTTATAAACCTTTTTATTGATTATACCACATTAGATTACGACTACAGGTAAAAATTCAACGTTTTCTTGTAGAAAAACTGCAACCTTTTAACCTTGAACCAGTGAACGGGTATCATTTTTTACGCGAGTGCCCTCCTCTAAAAAGCCCAAAACTAGGTGGCATGTCTCTTCAGAGCATGCCTACGATCAAAGTCCCACATAAAGTATCTTAAAAAAATAAAATTTAATAATGCTTGTACCTTAAAGTATTATGTCACTACAAATGAAATTTAAAAAGCTCAAACATTATAATGATCCAGGGCATGCCCATGAATTAACATTCTTTTGTTATCATAGTTATTCATATTTACACAATGAAGTTGAGTGTGAAATGTTTATTAAAGAATTATCAATTGCTCTGCAAGAATTTTCTTTTTATATCCGGGCATATGTTTTAATGCCCACCCATGTACATTTACTTATATGGCCGAAAAATCCAACATATGACATTTCTCTCTTTTTAAAACATACCAAAGGGAGAATGTCACGGAAATACGGTGATTATTTAAAAAGCGCAGATCAGCGGAAGTATGAAAAATATCTAATTAAATTTCGAGGTAAACTAACATTCAGATTTTGGCAACGAGGTGGG
>CBDVBE010000351.1:0-7217 GCA_965372145.1 uncultured bacterium
AGGAATTATATTTTCAAAAGTTAGATGTTTTCCAACCGGATTTTGTGGTCATAGCTTATAATTGTCATTGTCTTTGCTGTTGAGTAGAAGGATATCACACCCTCCGGTGATACGCAGAATATCTTTGCCTTTAACTTTTAACGCCGGAGTGTTCGCATAGCCTCCTGCGGTAAAGGCGAATCCGAAGTTGCCGTCAAATTCTCTTTTTTCATATACAGTAACCCTGAAACGGTCCATACCCAGCCCGATGAGAAACTGGATATATTCGACCGGCGCATAATTAAAGGCGACCTGCTGAATCAGCTCGTGTGACGGGACCGCTGACTCGGTAATTGTCTGGCCGCGCCAGAGACTGATATACTCGACGCCTAACGATGTCGCAGACATGCAGCGAACCGGTGATTTCGCCGGGACACTAACCGCTCCAAGAATACCGATAAAAATCAGGGCAGTTATTTTTGTTTTCATGCGTTGAAAACCTTTCGTTTATAATATTTCTTAACACTTTTTTTCGATTTTAGATTTTAGATTTCGGATTTCGGATTTCTCCATTCTCCATTCAACATTCAATTTTTGTCTTTTATCTTTCGCTCTTTGCTCTTTGCTCTTTGATTTTTGACTTTTGACTTTTGACTTTCGACTTTCGACCTTTGACTTTCGACCTTAATCTATCTCCCCTCAACAAGAACAGGCAGGTAAAATCGCTCTCCATCCCCATCCCGTATTCCATTAATTTCAGCGTTTACCGTAACAAAAAGGCGGTGTGCAAATTGTCGCGGAAAGGTAAGTGATGTTTCAGCGACACCGTCTTTTGTAACTGCTGAGGCATCTATAACAACAGCATAGTCATTATTTTCGAAAGGCATTTTCAATGTCTGAAAATAGGACCTCATTTCCCAACGCCAGTGTTCAAAATCCCCGCTGGGCGGAAGATCGCAGACACCATCTGCAGTGCCTCCATAATGATCAACTACTAGTTCCGACGTGTCAAGCATACCATTGCGGTTTAGATCGGCAAAATATGTTATACCGGTTGCACTATCTTTATAGCTTTTTTCACCGTAGTTAACGTCACAAACTCCATTGAGATTGAAATCCCAGAAAAAATCCCAGGTGTTGATGTCATAATCCATTACGCCATCACCATTTTTATCATCACCGCGGGATGCGATAGCCGGAAAATCATCGAGATCCAGATCGATATTATTATCCATGGTGAAATTATGATTTATATCCTCAAAGGGTACATCAACCGGACTATAGCCTGTCTTCGCTTTTACATCAAATTCGCCTATATCCCAACCACAGAATCGTAGTTTGGCCACTAACAATCCGGAAATAACCGCACTGAAATGGACCTCCATACCGTCGGCGATATCATTTCCATTGACATCCTGAACAACCGCGCCGATATTGAATTTAAAGGTAGACGGGCCTATCTGACCGGCTTCGGTAACGACAACAGTATCGTCCTGCGGCCTTGCAACGGTAACAATATGCGGTTCACCGGAGATGGTCATTTTTGAGGTGTCTGCAGTTGTACCAATGTATGCGGATACTTTACAGGCACGGTATTGGCTTGGCACTGATCCGGCATATATCCTGGCACGGGCAATACCATCCTTTGATATGACCATGGGATTGTCGATACTTTCACCGCCGCCCGGCCCCTGGAGTATCTTGAAATTAACCGGTGCGCCGGAAACCATGTTTCCCTTTGCATCTGTTACCGTTGCGGTAAGAGTGGCAACCCCGCCATTAATACTGATGTTGTCCGGGCTGGTTTTCAGATCAATGCTTGCTGCGTTTATTGCGGCAAATTGTACGCTCGTTTCCGCGCTGCCGTTCGGCGCGACCGCCTGGACTGTCGCTACAGTGGCGAATTGCGCACTGTAGAGTCTTACTGTAGCAACACCGTTTATTGTCACTGCCGAATCCGCGGAAAGAGAACCCGAATTAGTGTAGAAATCGATCCATGCACCATTGACAAGCTGGTTATTCCCGTACCGGTAAGTTGCCGTGAGCGTGGAAAAGGCAGAACCGCCAATGGAAATAATGGTGGGTGATGCGTTAAGGGTTAAGATATTATTAGTAAAATGTATTGCCGTGGAGTCGTTGCAATTCAGGGAGGCGGCATATACCACCAGGGATTGCGCAGACGTTGAGGTGACTTTTGCCTCGGCTATGCCATTGGTATTCAGCGTGACAGTTATCATGGATGAGTCATTATCGAACTTGCCGACTGTACTGGTAGAACTGAGAAAGAATGTTACCATATCACCTTCAATGGGATAGCCCGAAGCATCGGTCAGAAGGGCCTGTACCGTAGAATATTCACCGGTCTTGAGATTAATGGGATCTGCTGTCAGCTGCAGGGACACGCCACTGAACAGTACCGTTGTTGAATCCTTCAACGTCTGATCAGGTGTATAGCCGTAAATTTTACAGATACCGTTTACCGGCGCACTTCGAAGGATAACAGAGGTCCTGCCTGAAGAATCGATGATTCCATATTCACCGATAATTCCTATCTGGTTATCGCCCTTGTCGGAGATTTCGAATTTAACCGTATCTCCAACCGCAGGATTGTTATTTTCATTTATTAAAATAGCGGTGATTATGGCAAAGTCGGTATTGTCCGCTTTCAACTGGGATTTCGAAGAGAAGATACGTAATGAACGCAGGTTAGTTGTGGTATCAATGATCCCGGTGATAGAGGTGTCGAAGACGATACTTTCGGTGGCAAAAGCCCCCTGGGATTCTGCCGTTATCACAACTGTAGCAAGTACAGAACTCGTGACTGACGTTACTGCATTGCCATTACCCAGTGTCGATAACGTATCTATAACAGATCCGCTCAGATACACGGGCTTGTTTGCTACGGGGTTTCCTTCAGCGTCAGTTACAGAAATGGTAACCGGAACAACCGTGTTGAGCAGGACATGTGACGCGGTGGGAATAATCTGGACATTTATTCCCGAGATTGTGATTGTCTGTCCGACAATCACTGTTGTTGTGTCACCCTTCGCATCAACTTCATAGAGATAGGCATAAATAGACGCCTCGGTATTTACCGGTTCGCTGGTAAAAGTCGCAGTAGCAATACCGGAACTATCGGTGGTAGCACTGGCGCTGATAAGGCCATGCGATGCAGCAAAGAAAATAGTCCTGCCGACGATAGGATTGTGGAGGTTATTATAGAGCCGGACAGTTACCGCGGCTGTTTTTTGACTGCTTGCAGGGACATCGGATGGATTAACGAAGATTTCCATGGTACCGGATTCCCACACCGTCACACTATCTATGATTATATCTCCAATGTCGGAGGTATCTTTTCCGGTCACATCCGGGCCGAATGGCTGGTCTCCGAGATCGCAGAACAGGAAAAGGGCAGTGATTGCCAGTGCAGGTAAAATAGTTATAAAAACAATGAACTTTTTACGCATTTTTCCCCCGAAGGTGAAGGTCTTTTATATTCTGAGTCTTCACACTGATCTTTAGAGTGACATGGTGATTGATGATTTTTATTCTTATCCACCAAATATAATAAAAGTAGGAGAAATTACTACTTTTATTTTTTGCATAATTGTAATAATAACTTGATGTGATAATGCATAGGGAAAAAACTATTTTGCTATCATATATATTGTACTAAATATAATATCAGGTATTCAATAAATCATGTATTGTCAATGGTACATTTTAAGTACATTAAAAATATTTTCCATTTATGGAGATTTAAGGTTTTTAATCATGGTGTTTAAGCTCCCGGACAAAGTGCACCAGACAAGCTGGAATCCATGCTGTTTAAACATCAAAAAGCTGGATTCCGACTTAAAAGAATACCGGAAAGCACAAGAGGCACAATAGAATCAGTCACAGCGTTTTTTGCTGGGACTGGAATTCCTTAAGCTTCAGAACGGAAGTGACAATGACAGCAATTAGGGAGTTTTCGGACAGACACTAATTAGTTTCTGTTAACAATTGACAAATGGCCGTCATTCCCGCATGCTTCTGGCGGGAATCCATGCCCTAAAACACGTTAAAAGCTGGATTCCGGCTAAAAGCATGCCGGAATGACATTCAAAGTTAGCTATATTTAACAGATACTAATTAGTCTAATATATTAGGAGAAGGATCATGGAAAATATGAATGATTACAAAAAGTATAAAAAAGGCTTCACTATGGTTGAAGTCATAGTGGTTTCTGCAATTGTTGCAATTCTTGCAACTGCCGCATTTTTAGTGTCCAGGGGTTATGTAACATCCGCTATGCGGGATAATGCACGCGCAAAGCTAGAATTAATCGGCGCTGCTGTTATGCTCACACATAATCGAGGAATAGATATCACCCCCGCAAGTGACTGGATCGATATAGGGATATCAGACCCGAGTGATGAGAACTGGATTTACACATTTGACGAGCTTCTTGCCAATGTTGATCCTCCTGTTGACTACAGCATAACTGCTACAGGAGACGAGGATGTCGGTACTTATAAGCCGCACGAAGACTTTGGCAGCAGATGGACGGGAATATTTCTTTATTTAAATGGAAATGACTGACTTGAAATTAAACAGAAATTACAACAGTGGCTTCACTCTTGTGGAAACACTTGTAGCATCAGCTATCATTATCGTAGCTATTGCTGCAATTGCCGTGATAATTTCACAAGGTTCAGGACTTAATCGCGATGATATATTGCGGCGGAGAGCATTTCAGGCTTTGGAAGAGGTACTTGAGAGACGGGATCTGGGGTATAGACAATATTTTATTCTTCTTAATAAAGCTGATGGTAGCGATGAGAATCTTGGTAATATAATGTTACCTGACATAGGAGGCCAGAATATAACCGCAAATATTAAGCGGCGTCTGGATAAAGTTCCTTACAATTACGAAGGAACGGATATCCCCGGAATAAAAGTAACCGTAACAATAACATATGACGGTAAACAGGAAAGTCTTTCAACAATTCTTACAGATGTTCCTCTTGACTAGAATGAGATTATAGTATGCTTTATAAATCAAAAGATAAAAAAGGTGTTACACTGGTTGAGCTTCTGGTAACTTCTGTTATTGGAGTGATTATTGCGGGAGCGGTATTTTCATTTGTGACATTTTCAGGCAAAGCCACTGACGAGATGACAGCCCTGCAGGTTTTACGGCAGGAGAGCTCAATGATTTCAGAGGTATTTATGCGGAAGGTCAGGCTGGGAACCGGTGTATGTGAAGTAGACGGAGATGGTTGCGTAGTACCGGGGGATAATACTGAAGAAGCTTCTCACATCAGGGTATACTCTCAGGGCGGCACAAATATTGAATTCAGAATTAGTGGCGGGAATACAATACTTGAGATGAAAGAGGGAGTTGGTAGTTTTAGAAATATTTCCGGACGCCTGGGGAATTCGGGCAGCAAATTTATCATTCAGCCCTTTGGATATGGCGTTCAATTACAGATCATCCTGGAAAGTAAAGTATATAATAAATCCTATATTTACACTGAAACCATTGGAAGTGTACGATGCAAAAATCCTGCTCTTTAAAAAGTAATTGCGGGAGTGTCCTGGTGTTTGCCGTTGTATTCTCCGCGGTTTTCTCAATTGTAGGTGTTGGCATAATGTCACTTATTTCCAGGGGCAATCAGCTCCATACAAGAGACATCGGGATTATAAAATCATACTGGGCTAATGAAGGAGCAGTGAGAGTGGCTCTTCGTTATTTGACCAGGGCTACCTCTCACCCACCAGACATTACCAACTTCAATGTGAGTGAAATTATAAATATTAACGACTATAAGCCAACGGTTTTTATTGACGCATTAGGCAATAACAGGTATGATATCATCTCCTCCGTACCAGCTGCCGGCTTGACCAACACGACAACGATTACTGACGTCAGTTTTAATACATTTTCATGGTATACATGGTTTCAGGATGGTTTCCAAGCAGGTATAAGATTTGGTGGAGTCTTTGTATATGGGAATATGCACTCCAACGAATACTATAATATTTTAAAGCAGCAATATGATTATCAACCCGGAAAAAAACTGGTGACAAAAGAAGCTACTTGTGCGGATTTATATGTTGGAGGATATCCAAAGGAATACGGTAATGGCGTTGAAGTTTTCGGAAGCGGTGTGAACTTGACATGGTTAAGAAATCTGCTTCCGGATTACACAACGGCAGATCAAATACCGATAATAGATTTTTTAGCGGCAGGTTCCTTTATTGATGTTAATGGCTGGAATCTTGATGGGTATGGTTATAATGCATACCTTACCTGGCTAAGGGTTGACGGTGTTGGAAAGGTAAGAATTTATGGTTATACTGGCAGTAATTGGACAAATGTCGATGAATTGTTAATTAGTGATCTCAACAGTAACAACTCAAGCATTCTTAAAAGCACTAAGCCTATTCATGTGGCAGGTACTCTTATGGGAGAACTTACAATTGCATCTTATGATGATATTTTTATTGCAGGAGACATTCTCTATGATGGAGTTCCAACAAAAGGTGACCTCCCATCTGAAAGTACCCAGGATATTCTTGGACTCGTCTGTGGAAAGGATATTCTTATTCAACAGAATTACACTGATTATGATTATGATCTGAATCCTAAAACAGATGGTTTCCCCTTTATTACTTGGACTACAAATAACTTTACGGTAAGCGTTTATGCCTCTCTATTTGTATGTACAGGTCGTTTAAAGCCTGATCCTGATCCTTATCATTATCCTTGGCCGTCTTGGGAAACTATAGGACGTAAAGTAAAGATTTACGGTAGTTGTCTTATAGATGAATTAGGGATAATTTATGATGGAATATACCCAAATTGGACAGGTTTTAATATCCACACATATGGTGATCCACGCCTGATGAAAAACAAAATTTCTCCTCCCGGCCTTCCCGCTCCCGGCATTCCCGGTCCTGAAGCAGTAGATAGTGAGATGATAAATCACTGGGGTCAAGCCGGGGAAAAAAGATACCCTATTGATATAGGCTCATGGAAGAATGAGGTACTGTAAACGGATTCGGTTGGAAATTGGAAATTAGAAATTGAAGATTGAAGAAGGGGACGGAGTTACGTTATTGCGTTAATTTTATCCTCTGTTCTATAAAAGCATGCAATAAAAACAGAACTCAGTATAATACGCCAAATTGACAATTATAATCGCAAGTTTCTTTCCCTCTATTATCCTCCTCGTTCTCGTCCTTCCTCC
>CBDVBE010000352.1:0-7108 GCA_965372145.1 uncultured bacterium
TATTTTGCAACACCATAGCCATAAATTGTGACCCATTTATTGTTATTACCATCGACAGCTATAGAGCGAATAGCGCCATAGGGTAAACCGGAATTATCATCATGTACTTTCCACGATACACCGTTATACTCCAACACGCCATAATGTGACCCAAACCACTTGATACCGTCATGATCAACTGCGATACTGAGTATCGATGAGCTGAAATCCAAAAATTGCGAAACATTGTATACTGTCCATAACGTGTCATCAAAGTGCGCAACTCGGCCACTATAGGAACCGAACCATTTGCTTCCATCGTTATCAATAGCAACACAGTATATTCCGTTATCGGGCAAACCTGAATTATCGGTATTAAAGACAAGTCCCAGGGTAAAAGTTCCCACAGTTACCGTATCATTGGATAGGACTGTAAAATCATTGTCGTTGATAGAAAGTATATCCTCAGGATTATCCATATTTGCCAATAAGATGGATTTAAAAGTAGCAGAAGGCACGGAGGGTAAATACAGTATATAATTACCTGCGTTGTAAAGGATATTTCCGGACGTTTTAATAAAATCAGGTGTTCCCGGAATATAGACACACCCATCTGCCGTATCAACTGAATCGGGTAATACCACTTTCACCACACCGGGGTCCAGGAGGTTGTTCTTGAAAAGGTCAATACTGTCGCCATCAAGGGTAATACCGGGAGCAAAAAGCTTGGTATTGTTGTCCGGATTTACTGCATACAGATTATAGGTCTGGCCACTATCTACAGCCGGTAATGCAAAACGCCCCTCTTCATCCGTGGTATCTATTAAGGAATCAGGGAGCTTACTATCGAAACATGGGTGAAAGGATGGAGGAATAAGGTATACCTGTACATCCTGTATGGCATTGTTGTCATTGTCAAGAATAGTACCAACGACCTTGGCATTACCGGTACTTGAACCGGTCCCTGCAATATCCCCGCCTGAAGAACATGAGAAAATAAACAGCAGCGAAGAGACAAGTATGCATTTCACCAGGGTAATAATGAAATTCATAGTATCTATTCCTCCCCTTCCTGCCGGTTATTCTTTTTCAGCACAGGGAAAAACTGAAAATTGAGCTGATAGACCTCCTCTGATTTTGAGGAATCTGCCAGAATATCACTGAGTATCTCATCTTTAAAATTCTGTATCTTTGTTTTTACTTCTTTAAATGCCTTTTTTGAAATACTCATGGTCATTCCACTGATTTCTCTTTCTTCCGGATTAACATTTTCAATAGCCTCTTCACCAAGCTGAATCATTTTACGGTTATGGTTGCGGATAGATAGCGATTCTACTTCAGGATCGGTTTTGATAATCGGATCACATTGCACCCATTGCCCATTTTTCTTTTTCTCAATTAGGCCAATATCCTTCAACAATTGTAATGACTTTTTAACCTGTCCGGGTGTTATTGGAGGTGAGAACGATTTTGCTATTGCAGCATAATCCTCTCCGATATTTTTAAATGATACCAGTTCGCGGATTACAGCGTGATACCACTCGCTATACATTTTATATTGAAGTTCATTGAGCCGTTTTGCTTTGGATCCCTGTTTATAGCGGAACATCTCTTTAAACAACTCATTCTTTTCCTGCTCGCTCTTTGACTGGTTAAAGAGAACCATCAAGCGAAAATAATCGCATTCACGTGAGGTAAGATTCAATACGCGGCAGAATTTCGGTATACTTTTAACGGCTATATTTCGTTCACCATGGATTACCTGCTTCAGTACATTATGAGAGGAAAAACCAGCCTTATTGGAGAAATAGCGGTATGAGAAATACCGTGTCTGCTTTTTCTGTAGATTATAAAAATCACTTAAAAAGACCCGGTAATCGACATAGCCGAAAATATTTAATTTCTTAGTCATGATTTTTTAATTGTTTGCCTGTAATTCATATGAAATCATGTGGGTATCATCGTCTTCACTATTAAACCAGAAGCAGAGTATGTTCTCACTCATGGTAAAACAATCTGCAAGAGACGTTTTATCCACGCAGGGATAAATAGTTGTATACTTCTCCAATGCTTTATTAATAAGGTCTTGCTTTCCGATTTCCAACTCCATGAGCCCCCCTGCTCAAAATATAACGTATTATTCCTAAAAAAATCGTAATAAAATTGGAAATTTAAACATGGCATTGAATATCTTTTGGACTCCTCCCTATTCAAGCCAAATATTTGATATGAAGCTTATGTTAATAATGTACACAATTTTCTATAATACTTCCAAAAAAAGTTTGACATATTTTTAGTTATTTGTGCACTATTAGTGCACAAGCAATTGATCAAGTTCTTGATTTAATTGATGTTATATTTTATTCTGTTGTCTTTTTTATGTAATTCCAGTGCACACCATAAAAAATTTATATATATGCAAACAGAATTGTATGGCATTCAAATAAAAAATTTTTTAGATTAGGGATAATTAAACAGTGTATTGTATAGAATGGAAAGGTTTGAATGAAAAGGCAGACGCAGAGGGGATTCAGTCTGATTTAGTCAGTTAAATCTTCTATAGAATCAACCATGGCTATCTCTTTATCAAGCTCAAGGACCAGGAAAAAGTGACGTATATCATAGCCAGGCTCTACTAACGTCAGTGTTCCCTTGTTATTAGTAATTTTTTCACAGCAGTTAATGACAATTGCACCTGTTCTTGAGGTAAAAAATGACCCCTCTTTGAAACGAATGGCAATATGTACCGTATCCTGCTGGAGTAATTCATCAATAATACCTATCAAATCTGCAATATTTGAAGTGGTATGAAGGACTTCATCAATAGTTATTATGCGGTATTTTCCCTTAGTGCTTAATTCAGATTGCATAGGTTTCACCCTTTTTAATTATAACCTGCTGCTTATATTATATATGTTATCACGACTTATTTAAAGTAAAATCGTATAAATAGTCAATTTTGAGCAGATACTAATTACTCTCTCCCTTTAACAATCCTCTCATACAGATACATTATTGCCGGCAACACTATAACAGAACTTATCAGGCAGGCGCCAACCCCGAGAACCAGCACCTGGGCGGCACTGGCATTACCCCGCCTTATTCCGAAAGACATTGAGCCGAAAGCGATCATCGTGGTGAACGAAGTGAGAAGTACCGCCCTTCCCGTATACCTGAGCACTTGCGGGATAGAACGCTTTCCCTCGATCCGGTACCGGTGCAAAATATGAACACCGTCATCTATCCCAATACCCAGAATAAGCGGCATGACCATAAAATTGGCAATATTGAATTTTATACCGGCCAGATTCATTCCCCCGACCATCCAGCATGCTCCCACCACTATTGGTATAACTGCAAAAATCATATATTTAAAAGACCTGAAATCCAACAGAAGGAGAATGATTATTGCACATAATGCATATAATGTGGCTATCCTGCCTTTATCAATCATGATATCGAAAAAGAGAAACCCGATTATCGGCCCCGCTGTTGTTCCTTCCGAAACCTTTGTCATCTGTGAAGTAAACATTTCAAGGTATTTTTTATCCCAGATCAATCCCTTTGGATACACACTCATTAGTAAAGTACTGTTTTTACTGCTGACATACCGCTCCTTTATATGCACCGGCAGATTGTCAAGAGATACTATCTCACTGTTTGCCCGAAGAAGAAGAAGCTTTTTTATCTCGTTAAAGGCATGTTTCTGAAAATCACCTAAAACACTTTCCGCATTCTCTTTGGCATTAATGGCAGTAACCAGTTGAAGAATCTTGCTCTGTGGATCCTCTTTTCCGGTAATCATGTCGCATCCGTTTAAGCAATTTGTTTCCCTTCTCCATGGGCAACGATTGACATCTCTCCAATCTCCACGATATTCTTATGCAGCCTGTCCAGTTCATTGCATATTTTTATTTTTTCTTCCGAAGAAATATGATCAGCAATTTTCCGGTTTTCAAGATCTCTTTTAAAAGATTCTATACGGGGGATGTTCTTTTCCTGCTCATTTACAGATGGCAGGAACTCGCTCACTGCATCGATTCGTCCTATCATCCCGGTCTTGTCCGCAATTTTCTTGATTTGTCTGCTCTTTTTTCTGCAGTCTTCAAGGTCATCTGCTATGAGCATGACAAAATCCGGCGATATTTCAA
This sequence comes from uncultured bacterium, assembly GCA_965372145.1. GTDB lineage: Bacteria > Fibrobacterota > Chitinivibrionia > Chitinivibrionales > JANQEN01 > CBDVBE01. The sequence goes on from CBDVBE010000352.1 coordinate 4,131, forward strand.
ATTTCTCAAGTATCTTCTGCCGGTTCACTGCTGTCATAATGTCCTCAGCCTCAAGTTCCATCATGTTATATTCATACCCGATATTTTTTATATTAGACACGGACAGATACAGGGTAATCCCTGTTATAATCAGAACGAGTATGCTTACGGGTAGATTTTGTGTGAATGTTCCCACCCGTTCAAGAAATGAAAAAGAGAACGCTTTGTTGATCAACCGAAACGGGGGCAGTCTGAAAAATGAGAAAAACAGGTCAAGAACTTTTGAGTAAATAAACGGGATAAATCCAAGGTGCAGTTTACGAAAGACATTGCTGATAACAGAATACCCTTTATTGTTCCACACAAATAATGCAGGAAGCAGAACCATCATTGAGATCATGCAGAAAATAATACCGGAACCGCATGCAACTCCCATTTCAACCAGTGCTCGAAACCCACTGAAACTGAGGCTGAAAAATGCTATCGATGTTGTCAGCGCCCCGGTGATTACACCGTTGCCACACTTTTCATACATGAACCTGACCGAGTCCTCAAGGGAAAGCCCCCTGTTTCTGCCGTCCCGAAATCCGGAGATAAAATGAATACCAAAGTCGATACCAAGCCCTATAAGAATTATGCCAAATATAATGGACATTATATTCAGGTAATGCAAAGTATAACCGATAAATCCGGTAGTCCATATCAAAGCAGTTATAAGTGTTACAACGGCAAATAGCGGATTTTTCCAGGTACTGAAGGAACCTATCAGTAATATCAGAATAAGGATGAGCGAAATCATCGAAGAGAGGCCAAAATCCTTTTTTGAACATTCCATAATGTCATAGGAAAATATTGCGTCACCCGTACCTCCTATAATAAGATCGGGGTAATCAGCCTGCACTTCGTTAATCATCTTGACAAGCATACTGCCGATTCTATTTGCATCTTCCGCATTCTTAGCGATCTCATCAAGGCAGACCATCCGTAAAATCAGTAGCGTCTTATCGGGTGACATCATATACTCCGGCCCGGAAACAAGTCCTTCCGCTGACCGGTAGGCATTTGCTGAATCCCCGTCTTTCAGAAAACCATCAATACCATCCAGAAAATCTTCTATCGCCCCAAGCCCATATAACGCACGCTGTTCACCTTCAAACGTAGAAAGGTTCGCCTCATCCTCAACATACTCCTTTTCAAAATTGTCATTAATGTTTTCAAGGAGTCCGGCAAGATCCATTGATGAATACATTGCAAGCGCACTTTCAAGGTCACTTTCCTTCTGAATTATAAAGCCGTGTTTATTAATAAATTCCGGATCCAGTCGGTATTCAATACGTTTTGCGATATAGGTTGTATCAAACATTATACCTTCAACAGGATACCTGCCTTTCTTAACAGCCTGTTTCTGCTTTGAGGTCAATTTCTGGTCCGGTTTCGGTTTGAGTATGTGCAGGTTCGCAAGACGTTCAGCTACATCTTCAGCACATTTTTCCATTAAATCAGTATCTGCTGATTTGCTTTCGATCGTTATCGTTTCGGATCCGCCCGAACCGAAATCATCCGAGATCGTTACTATCTCCTCAACCTGCCTATACCCTTTGGGGAGCATATCCACAATATCGGTTTTCATTCTTACACGACCTATTCCCGGTATCATGACAATAGTAATTATTACACACAGTAAAAGAACGGTACCGGTTCTATGGATAAGTGCTTTCACGAGGAAATCGAATAATATCCTTCTCATTTCATTTCTCCAACATCATCTGTAATTTTTGACGTGCTTTCTCTTGGTTTTTCAATGCACTTTTATTGTCCGGATTATTTTTAATCGCATGTGAAAAATGCTCAATCGCTTTTTCATATTCCCCATGCTGTGCCAGAATAACACCAATGGTATTATACGCTTGTGCATGATCCGGAACAAGCCGGATTGTTTCATAAAAATGAAGGAGTGCCGAGTCGGCGGATCCCTGTTTTAGCTGCATGAGTCCGAGATTGTACTGTGCATTCGCATGCTCAGGGTACACCACCAGTGTTTGCCGGAAATAGTTCTCAGATTCTACGGCATTCTCCTCTTGAGCGAACAGTTGCCCCAGATGAAATGAAATATCGTAATTATACGGATTCTGTTCAAACGCCTGCAACAATGGTGCTTTGTTTTTCTCTTCAAGATAGCGCCTGAAAAACGCCATAGCCGTGATATTTCTTAGATTGTATTTCCGTATATGCTCAATCGCTTTTATAATGGTACCAGGTATACGCTGAGCAAAAATAATCCCCGGATTATCCACAGTCTGCTGTATCATGTGCAATATATCCGCAGGATTTTTCTCTGCATGCTTCCGGATTTCCGCACTGGAATACTCAAGCGCTGGAATGTCATCGTAATATACCAGTGCTGACTCTGTCAATCTTTTCAGACTTTTCGGGCCATACAGAAATCCTGCAGAAAAAACCTCTGGTTTGTGTAATGCATTATGGGGTCCTCCCCAGTAATAATAGGCCAGGTCCTGGTGAACCTGTTTATTATTCTCCAACAATGCAAGCCGCTTCTCAGTTAAAACAGGCTGTGTATTGAGCGCTCCAATAAGCAGAAATTCATTTCGATTATACCACAGGGTGCTGTTTGGGAAAACCTCAATAAACGTTCGGATAACCGAAAGGAACTCCTGTTTATCAAGAAACACGAGAGGGACAAACTGACAAATCAAACCGCCGGGTTTTAACCGGTGCCCGGCAGACCGGTAAAAATCACCGGTATAAAACGATGCACAGCCCGGCCGGAATATCTGCCCTATCTCAATTGAGATAATATCGTAGGTTCTATCGGTATGGGTAATAAAGTTACGGCCATCTTCAACAATACACTCCACCCGTATATCATCCATCCACTGCGCGTCAAAATGGCTGCGTATAAGTGCGACCAATTCCTTGTCAATATCCACACAGTCAAGCCGCTGCAGCGGGTCCTAGTGAATCCGTGAGGCGGTCTGCCC
>CBDVBE010000353.1:0-7088 GCA_965372145.1 uncultured bacterium
AATGGTACCCGCATACTATCACCAGACCTTCCACTTAATAACGGTAATGTTTGAAATATACTATCAGTAATTAAAAGGGAGGCAGAAATATTTCGCATTTTTATTTAATACAGATGTCTATTTTAATATTTAAGTTTCATCAAATCATTTTCTGGGATTAATTATTTTATAAAACCCTGTTTTAATGATGAATATAGTAATAAAGTGTATTCCAGTAACTTTTTGCATTGGTGAATTAAAGGATATGAAACATAGTATTATATTTTTTGTTGCCATTTTTCTTGTATGTCAAAAACAACCGGCTTTATTTAAAGCAAAACATACTTTTTACCGAATGGATACAGTCATTGAAGTTACCCTGGTAATTAAAGGAAAAGAAGACAAAGACAATAAAAAGAGGGTAGCCGAAACATGGCAAACGATTGATTCTTTGCTGGAAGATTTCGAAGTCAGATTCTCCCAGACTCATACCGGTTCTGAAGTGCTGGCGATTAATAATAAAAAGGATACGACACGTATTATCTCTGCAATCCTCACTGAGATGCTTGCAATTGGATTGGGCTATGGCGATTCGCTTGATGGTATGTTTGATTTGACTATATTACCGATAAAGGAGCTGTGGGGATTTGGCGAAAGGGATCAGCTAAAAGAGGTGGTTCCGGAACCCGATGCTATTACTCAGGCTCTGCAGCGGGTCGATTACAGGAATGTTACAATCAACACCCGGGCACGGACAATTCACTTTATGAATGAGGATGTTGTTGTTGATGTCGGCGGTATTGCCAAAGGATTTTCATTGCGTGAAACGGGAAAACTGTTGGATGCCCTGGGACATTCGGATTATCTTATTGTCGCCGGTGGTGATATCATCGGAAAGGGGAGAAGGCCTGACGGGAATCCGTGGAGAGTCGGTATCAAGCATCCTCGCAACGAAAGGGGAATGCTGGGCGCGTTCCGGCTGGACAGCGGCAGTGTAGTGACCAGCGGGGATTATGAGCGGTACTGGATTAAGAATGGCAAACGATATCACCATATTTTCAATCCCAACACCGGCTATAGCTGCAACGAAAATCAGAGCCTGACCATCTGGTGTATGGATCCGATTATTGCGGATGTGCTCAGTACCGGCATGTTCTGTTCACCCCGGGATGAAATTCTCGCCTTTGTTGAAGCCCGGCCGCATCTGGAGTGTGTGATTGTTGACAGCAGCGGCACTGTGGTGATCAGTAGCGGGTGGAAAGATAAGGTGCAGATATTTTAATTAAAATGCGTGTCATTTTAGAATAGATGTTATTTCACTTTTTTAAAAAATTATACAGGAAGAGAATTATGGTAGAAATGATAGCATACTGCGGGTTGGCATGTCATGAGTGCCCAACATATATTGCCACGCAAAATAATGATGATAAAAAGAGGGCAGAGGTGGCTGAACAGTGGTCGATACTTTATAAAGCAGACATGAAGCCGGAAGAGATTAACTGTGATGGTTGTTTATCTGAGAACGGTACTCTTTTTAAACATTGCCGGGTTTGCGAGATAAGAAAATGTGGTATGGAAAAAGATGTTACAACCTGCGCACATTGTGATGAATATATATGCAATAAGTTGAAGAGTTTTTTTAATTTAGTACCCGAATGCAAGGAATTATTAGAGAAGATTAAGAATGATATATAAAAATTCACGCTTTCCATATAATGGCTGCGCTCTATGCAAGTCGGGGAGGTGTTCACCTGGAACGAGGGGGAAACCTCCTTCTAAGAATAAACTATTTTGTATAATATCTTATGTCAACACCAATAATCTCAATCTCAAATGTAAACAAAACCTACGATAATCTCAAAGCGGTGGATGCCCTCAGCTTTGACGTGCATTCCTCGTCCTGCTTTGGCTTTTTAGGGCCTAACGGGGCAGGGAAGACCACCATGATGAAAATTATCTACGGCAAGTGTGTTCGCGATAACCATAAGGACGACACGGTTACTATTTATGGATATGATCCCGCGACTCATGAGCTTGATATTAAATATCTTTCAGGGGTTGTGCCCCAGGAAAACAATCTTGATCAGGAACTGAATGTATACCAGAACCTCTACATCTACTCAAAGTTTTATCATATGCAGAAAAAAGAGGCAAACGAGCGGATAGACTATCTCCTGGACTTTCTGGAATTGACGAATAAGCGTACGGCCCGTATCCGGGAACTTTCCGGCGGCATGAAGCGGCGGTTGATCATTGCCCGGGCGCTGATACATAAACCGCAGTTGCTCATTCTGGATGAGCCCACCACGGGGCTCGATCCCCAGGTGCGGCACCTTATCTGGGAAAAGCTGCGGCAGCTTAAAAAAGAAGGGATTACCATTTTGTTAACGACTCACTATATGGAAGAGGCATTCCGGATATGTGACACAATCATTATCATGGATAAGGGAAAAAAGATTATAGAGGGAGTGCCGCAGGAACTGCTGGATACAAATATAGAAAAATATGTACTTGAGATGCACAGCAAAGATGCTGTTGATGCTCTGACGCCAAAGATTGATGCTGCTGGTATTCGAAGAGATGAGACGCGGGAACCGGCAGTATTCTATTCGAATGATCTGGATGCATTGACACAATTGACAGAGTCGTTAACCAGCGGAGAGTTCTTTTTGCGTCAATCGAATCTGGAGGATTTGTTCCTGAAGATCACCGGGAGGAGGCTCAATGTCAACCAGTAGCCACCCTCCACTCAGCACACGGCTCTATAGCGTGTGGTACCGCCATATGCGGGTGTATACGAAAAATTTAATCAGCAATGGTTGTCCGCCATTTCTTGAACCCCTTATTTTCCTGGCCGGTATCGGCCTCGGGCTGGGTAAATATATCGCCTCAATGGATGGTGTATCCTATATTGAGTACCTCGCTGTCGGATTGGTTATAACCTCATCGATGTACACGGCTGCGTTTGAGTGCACCTTCGGCACCTTTATCCGTCTTGAATACGACAAAGTATATGATGGTATGCTCGCTGCGCCGATAACGGTGAATAACCTTTTTGTCGGGGAAATACTCTGGGCCGGAACCAAGGGATTCTTTTTTTCTACCTGCGTTCTGATAGTGGTGTGCTCCTTTCGTATTCTGCCGATCTCATTCACTCTTCTCATGCCGCTGGTAGGTTTTATAACGGGTGTAATGATGGCCACGGTCTCACTTCTGGTAACCTCATTCGTAAAGGATATTAATCATCTTAACTTTTTCTTCACCGGCTTTCTCTCACCGATGTTTTTCTTTTCGGGTATTGTGTTTCCCATAAGCAGCCTGCCCGGGTTTATTCAGCCACTCGCAGAACTGTTTCCAATGACCCATCCGGTACGGATGGTAAGAGCATTGAGTAATGCTCACTTTGAACCCGTCCTGATTTTTGATGCCCTATACTGTGTCGTGGTAGTATTTATAACCGGTTATTTTGCAATTTCCCGTCTGCAGAGAAGATTAACGAATTAAATAAAATCCAAGTTGTTTTCAGGCAAAAAAAAGCTCACTTAACAAGTGAGCATTCAAGTAATGTGCATGGTAGTATAATCCTACATCGCAAAATAGGCTTTACTATAGAATGTTTTCTCTGAAGACCTGACAGTAACAATATGCATGCCCGGTGACAGGGTAAGAGGTATTTGAAACCACTGGTTATCATCATTGGTTATAAATGAAATAAGCTCCCGCCCATTCATATCGGAAATCGTTACATTCTGATTCTCGAGTATTTGCATGTGTAAAAAATATGACGTGTTATCCTCTTTTATAAAAACCTGTCTTTCTGTTTCTAAGGAAGAGTACTTCTTGAACATTTTAGTAGCAGGAGTAATAACAAACTCCTGATTTGATTCACTGCTACACATATTTCCCGCAGCGTCATATGCAAAAATTTTAATAACGCCGTTTTTTGACGCTACAGAAGGTACTGACCAGGAATATGTCCCGCTGTTTCCTGCTACACTGTCAATTAGTACCCATGAGATTCGGCCATCAGTGCTGAAGTATATCGAACGGGATACGATACCTCGGTTATCGGTAGCTTTCCATCTGATAATATAAACGGTACCCTGCTTGAGCAATGCCCGGTTTCTCGGAGAGGTTACTTTTACTGAAGGAATTTCATAGTCAGGCGGCTTTCCCCCAAAAAGCTGACTGCAAAATAGAAAAATGGAGATAATAAAAAGACACTGGCGTTTCAACGCTTCTCCCCCATGGATCAATACTCGAACGTTTACTCTTACGCCCCTCGTAGAGAAAAAATACCCCTATTTATATTAATAGTACAAATATTCGGTTTTTGCTGAAAAAAGTGAATAATTAACAGAAAGTGTACGCAAATTGTATACACGCCTGAATTTACAGAAGTCAGTAACAATCTTAAATATCAAAAGAAAGGAGGGAAAGAGTCCACCGGTTAACGATGGACTCTTGAACAGGTAACCCTTAGCGAATATGCAGTGTTTTCCTTGTCAATTGAGTATCGGCGTTTTTAATTGTCATGATATGCATACCTGAAGGAAGTACTTTATTCAGGGTGTTGATTGAAGCCTTGATATCACGGGAAGTAACTGAGGTTATTTCTCTACCCCTGATATCAGTAATGATAACCGTGTATACCTGCTGTGGTGTCAGGTTAATGTTATTGGAAACGATATTCGATGCAGGATCAATAATAAATGGGTCATCAGATTCATCGCTGCCCTTATTTCCAGCAGCATCCACAGCTTCAACCATGATTTTACATGTATTTGAGGGAGTGTTGGGAATCGACCAGGTTAAAGTTCCCGGATTTCCGGAGATTTCCTCAATGAGTGTCCAGGTAGCACGCGCATCGGTACAATAGGATACTTTGCAGGAAACAACAGCAACATTATCAGTTGCGGACCAGGTAATAATAGTTGTCATACCTTCTTTAATTATTTCACCGCCATTAGGAGCAGTAACAGAAACCACCGGCGGTTCAGTATCATTGCCGGTATCATACGTTACTGTTAATTTCGGCCGCTCGGATTGCGTGGTATAATCTGAAGAACGGTAGTAGTTTTCCTGTTCCGGTGTGCCGGAGGGCTCGGCAATTATCAGGAATCCAAAGTTCGAACCGGGATTTACAATAAATTCCTCAACCGCTGATTTCACATCAAATGTATGCCACACATTATTCTCGGAGCCATTGTAATTATAACTGCCAAGTTTGGTAGAACCATAGTCACCGCCTGCTTTACTCCATGGGCTGCTCCAGTTGGTCCCCGTTTCCTGCCAGCTTTTTGTGATTTTGTAGATGTTATAATCCCCGGATTGAGTATAGCTGCTGTAATTGCCATACTTGTAGATAGCCAATTCAGCACTGGTAATGGTTACATCAGAAGGAATATCCGAAAGATCATATTTTATGGCCGCCCGGGCCAGACCGATAGTTCCTCCTCAACACTCAAAATTGGCTATTGCCAATCGATTGTAGGAACCGTTATTAGACCCCGGCAGATAAGGGACAGCGTCAGAATTACCGATATGAATATCATCACACCCAGCATAATCGTTAAGTCCGTTTTGTAGAGTAATTTCTCCGGAGAAGGAAAGGAAGGTAAAAATTAGTAGAACAAGGGAAAAAATAATGCACTGTTTCACGCAACGCCTCCTTATAGATAGTATTAAATATTTTTTATTCGCCCCCCCTCTACTCTAATTGTTTCTACATGTTTTATAACATGTGTAACTTAATTATCAAGTGAAAGCCCATCTTGATAGATGGGCTTTCAGGCAAATAATGTTCTTATTTGATTAAAAATGTCTTTTTCGTTACTTTCTTATCTGCTGATTTGATATGCACAATATTCAAACCTGAAGGAAGAGATTGTGTAAGATTATTTGGATTGTTTGTCTTAAATGCAGCAATCTCTCTTCCCTGGACATTGGTTACCGTCACCGTGTATACCTGATGAGGCGTTACTTTGGTGATATTCTGGTTGATACCGGTCATTGGATCAATTGCAAAGGTCAGGTCGGAAATATCATTTCCGAAATTCCCGGCAGCATCAAAAGCTTCAACTTTAATTTTGCAAGTTTTTGAGAAGGTATTCGGTATCGTCCAGGTTAAAGTACCGGGGTTGCCAGTAATATCTTCAATAAGCACCCAGTTCGGACGACCATCAATGCAATACGATACTTTACAGGAAACAACCGCGACATTATCCTGTGCTGTCCATGTTATATTCACAACCGTGCCTTCTTTAAGCTCTTCGCCGCCATTTGGAGTTTTTACAGTAACTTGCGGCGGGACATCGTCAACAGCTTCATACGATACAGCAAGTTTTGGCCGATATTCCTGATCAGAATATTCGGAAGAACGGTATTTAACACCATAACTGCTCGAGCTGTGTCTCACCTGGAACCCGTAATTATCGTCTCCATCTTCAACAACGCCTTTAATATACTCAGTAACGTCAAAATCTTCCCATACTTTGAGTGAAGAGTTGTTGCTTGAGGCTATGGATGTACTGGAGGTTTTTGGTGCATTGCTATACTTAATACTACTCTCAGTCCAACTGGAAGTGAATGGATACATTTTTTTCGGGCCATTATTTAGATATTGTGTTCCAGTATTTTTGTCATAAGCATACAACGATAGCGTCGCTTCTTTAATAACGGCATTTTCAGGAATTGTTGCAAGGTCAAATTTTATTGCCACCCGGGCATGATAATAGACAGTGCCGCTTCAACTGGAGCACCGTTCATACAGCATTGAAAGAGTTTCTTTGGTTCCATAATTGGAACTTGAGCTCCGGCTGTATATATAGGAATCCTCACAGCCTGTGTATTCCTCCCCATTCTGCAGGACTACATCGACTACCTGGGCTCCTGCAAACAGAGTGAATAACAAGATACACGATACGGAAAGTTTTAAGACTTTCACTATACCCTCCCTTTTAAAAGATGATAAAGAATTGTGGTTATATAAAAATATCATAACAAACTCTTCCTTTTTGTAAATGATAGGTTGGAGATACAGCTAGATTTATAGTCAGATATATGGCGGGTAAATATGATATGAAACGGGTATAACGACTGTCTACCTT
>CBDVBE010000354.1:0-7068 GCA_965372145.1 uncultured bacterium
TTCTGATTCTACATAATGTTATCCAGGGGCTTTCGTACTCACTCTCAGGGATAACAGTATGTTAAGCAGGGGGCATGGAATGACCATTCTGATTCTACATAATGTTATCCAGGGGCTTTCGTACTCACTCTCAGGGATAACCATTGAAATCACCTGTCGGTAATCTTGCATTTAACATCCAATCCGGTCAGGTGCATTGACAAGTTATGTCATGTTAGTCAGATTGTTCTTCTCCAAAATTTAATGCAAAAACACGTTTTTAAACGCTTTTTTCTTTCGTGTACGATAGATTCCAAAGTCCTTATCAATGCTTGCAACATCTCTAATTTTCATTCGTTCGCATAAAACAACCAGAGAATCATCAGCGAAATCCATGGGAAGATCAGAATATTTTTCGGTAAGTTCAATAATTCGCAATAGGTCTTCGGTAAAAATATCAGCAATCTATATTCCCCCATCAAATACCCAGCGAAGAAAATCAACTTGGACTCTTACACTATAATCCAAAAGATGGGATACCTCTGTGATAACTGCATAGTTTGAAATCAGTTCTCCTTTGAGCTTTTTAATGAATTCCAGGGCATTTTTATGGTATTTGTCATCTTTGTCAAAAAGAGCAATAAGTGGCCCTGAATCAATAACTGTTCTTTTTGGCATTTAGCTTCTCCTTGAGAATTGATTTTCTGTCCATAGAAAGGTTTCCACGGCCACTACCTTCTCGACCGAACACTTTTTTCCCAAGCTCCCAAGGCGTGAGTTTCTTTGATTTCTTTTTCACGAAATCGGAAATCAGGTTTCTGATGATTTCAGACTTTGATTTTCCTATTATTCGCGCGTGTTTATTTAGCTCGCGCTCAAGACTGCTGTCTAGACGTAACGATATTGACATACAACCCTCCCTATCTGTATTACATAATGTAATACATTTAGGGGAAAATGTCAACGGTTTCAGGCTTTTTTAGAATAACGCCACGGTTGATTTTCAGTACGCTAACATACTAAGTTAACCCTTAAACCGGCTTGTTGGAATTCTCAAGTAAGTTCATCTTTTTTTTCTGTTATACTTATACAAATACACCTGTTTGAGACAATCGTTTTGTCAATTAAATAAATATCGCACGATTTTTAAATTAAATGAAGAAAGAATGTTAATTTATTATTTTATCTCCGGGGTAATTTGCTATTTTCCCCTCACAGCCGGCCTCTTTTTCACACACGAGAAGATAATGGTGATACATACCGTCTGTGCCTGGCCTGGCGGATTGACGGTTAGCAACAACCGTAAAAAGGCGATTGCCGTTTTTAAAAACCATGCCGGTACTGACCGTTGCGACCACAATACTATCTGTTTTGATATTTTCTCTAACCATGCGGATATCATGGATTTCCGATTGGATCTTCTCAGTATGGGCCATACCGATGTTTCTCAGAATATTTTTCCAGGCATTATCTGCGGCCACATCGGGTGACCTGCCGACACCATGCCCCTGGAAATAGCAGTCAGCGCTGCAACCTGCTGCTCTATTGAACCACAACGGTTCGTCGCCGTTGGTGCATTGTCCAGTACCGAGCAGAAGCAGCAGTATAAAAAAGGTAACCATTGAACTTCCCTTCTATTCGGAGAATTTGGTGTTATCCAGTTCATCCATCAGTATTTCTTCCAGTTTATTCCACTCTTTTTCGGCAAGGAACTTACTGCGGGAAGCGTCATAGCCATAAATACCATTCCGCACAGCCTGAAGAATCTGCTGTCGTTTGCTGTAATCCGGGGGCCATCTGAGAAGAGAATACATAACGCCATCCATAAATTTTCGTTCCACGACTTCCGCACCTGATACGTCGAGACTCCCCATCGAAACTGCAGCTACCTGGGAGGCATCTGAGGTTTCGATGTTTCCGCGCCCGGCCTTCTCGACAAACTCTTTTACTCTGCTTACCATTTTGGTCTCGATATACTGCTGAATTTTACGTCTCGCACGGCTGTCGGCCATGGTAATCGCAAAATCCGGGTCCCGGTCATCAACAGTGACGGAGTATGAGCCGGATGCGTAAACATACCCCTCCTCTTTCGGCGGATTGGGTATCCATTTTGGCATATCGAGCTTATCTTTAAGCGCAGTACCATTGTTGAGAGATTTCGAACCGCCGCAACCTGTGAGCACCGCAAGTGAAACGATGATGATTGAAAGTATTGTTGTACGCATTATAAACTCCTTATGAATAAAATATTGAAAGTGATGTACCATATTTGTCCGATTAATTTTTAAAGACGAATGATTACCGGTCCTTTTCCAATTTTTTTATCATTTTCTGAAATTCCACTAATTTTACATCCGCGTATTCCTGAACTGTTTTCAATATAGTATTGCAGCTATCAGAGATTTTCACCGGTGCCTGTTTTTTGGCTACCGGCACCAGCCATACAATGAAAGCTGCCGTAAGGATAACGACAGAAAACTTCGCAAGAGCTTTTATCAGTGAGGTAATAAATTTCATGGAGACAATTGCGATTAACACTGCAATAACCAGAATTATCAACCCGCCGGGGTTCAGGTGATTCAGAACCATCTCAAGCAGCTCCTGCATATTCTCCTCCTTTTATAGCGTTTATCCTTTCCGTTCAAATTGGTAAGACGCTCAATTGATCCCGCTTTTCCAGAATTTTTTAACAATGAAGTAAAAATTGATACGGATAATAAAACAATGGAAATTATTCAATAATCAATCGTCTTTATGGTGTAAACAAAGATAAGGATGGGGTATGGAGAAAAAGGAATTGCGGGACCAGCAGGAAAACGAAATCACTCGAACTATTGAGGGGAAAAAGTACCGCTGCAATACTAATGAAATACTGCGGCATTTAAATAACATGCGTGTTAAGCAGGAAATGGCCCGCGAACTAATCGACATGGGCATTTCGACAGAGGCCGCGCAACGGTTACTTAATATTAAAGATAATGATGATTTCGAGATGTAAAAAAAGTATAACAAGAAATCCCATTGTTTAAAGGAGATAGGAAGGATATGAATAAATGCAATTTTTTCCCTGCAATAGAGACTGTTAAAAAGGCAGCGCACTATGAAGCACTTGCGGGAATCAGGATGGCATCTATTTTAAATGGTTCCTTATTGCCCGGTAATGAAAATCATAATGCCAGTAAGATTAATGGCAATAATCCTTCCTGTCAACATAAAAGCCGGGAGGATTTCCTGTACGCCCTTTCCTCCTGGTCCGACCGCGTTGTATTGGAGTACCATATTACCACTCGTCCGGACCTTCAATACCGAAACCGGAGTGGTATAGAGATAACACTTATTATACGCATGTGTGGCAACAAAAAAGATCGGGTTAAGGAAGAAATTATTGAAAAATACCTGGCACTTATGCCGATTTTAACCAGCTTGATTCCTGAAATGGAATTTCTTCCCGTTACAGATCTTGATGAGTTGAAAAGCAGAACCAAACCTTTCGAAGCGGCAAACTGCCTTGCCCTTGCCCGTCAGAAGGAGAATATTGAACTATCCGCACCGATAAAGCGCTCCTCTACGGTTGGTTTCAACACTGAAAAAAGCGGTTACATAGAGCATCAACAGGTCATTTGTCATCAACATCCGTTTATTCCATCATTGGATTCATGGAGCACTCTATTAAACACACTAACTGCACAGCTTAATTCCTATTCTATAATACTACGTCTTCAACCGGCAAAAGAAATAGGAAAATCCTGTTCAACCCTGACCGATTCCCTGAGAGCCTGTGAAACATTTCTTGCGGGATTACATGAAAATCAGATTACCCTGAAAAGCCGGGTTTCAATGATTCGGGACATCACAACCCGACAACTGGCGGCTCTCAGGGAATGCGCCTTTCATATTGGCATATTTATTCTCTCTCCCGGACACATTGATACATCAATCGGGAACATTCTTGGACGTGCAATTACCAGCAATGGCAATAAAGAAAATACATTACTCTTCCAGGGTGGCTTTGAGTGCGTCAATGCTCCGATAAAACGCGTGCTTCAACGGACTTTTTTTAACGATAAAGAGCCCTTCACCCTGTGTGAAGCGGCCGCATCTTTCCGACTGCCTTCACCGCCGGTGGTTGACTGTCCGGGATTGCCTGTTAAACGGTCGCGCACATCCCCTGCATATCTACCGAAGGTGGAAACCGATCCGACCGTGGACAATTCAATTGAACTGTTTCAGAACAGACACCAGGGGCAAACAGTACCGGTCAGGATGGATAGTGACAGCCGTATGCGTCATACCTTTATTATCGGCCAGACCGGCACCGGTAAATCGACCCTAATGGAGAATATGGTTTTGCAGGATATTGAAGCTGACAGGGGTGTCGCTGTTATTGATCCTCATGGTGATATGATCGATTCAATTCTCTCAAAAATCCCTCCCCGACGCAGCGAAGATGTGATTATTCTTGATCTTCTTGACAGAGAAAGACCCCTGGGATTTAATCTGATAGCCTGGAAAACCATCGAGGAGCGGGATCTCATTGTTGATGAATTGTATACAACTCTCCACCGGATATATGATTTACAACAAACAGGCGGACCGATCTTTGAAAGCTATTTCAGGGGAATACTCAAACTTCTCATGGGCGACTCACCGGATAACAAATTCTGTCCTACGCTGCTTGAATTTACCATCTGCTTTCTGAAAAAAGAACTTCGCTCCTGGTTGAAACGGCGCATTTCAGACAGCACTGTACTGGATCATATTGAGGAGATGGAGCGCGCCACCGGAGACGTCCGGATAGAGGCCATTTCACCCTATATCACCTCAAAGTTCAGCAGATTTATTCATGATACGACATTGAAAAGAATTGTGGGGCAAAGCCGCTCAAGTTTTGACTGCAGCGCCATCATGGATACCAATAAAATCTTCCTGGTAAAACTGGGAAAAGGACGATTTGGTGAAACCGTGAGTGGATTGCTGGCAAACCAGATTGTCAGCCGTTTTAAAATGGCCGCGATGCGGAGAGGAAATCTCCCGCCTGAAAAACGCAGGGATTTTTTCCTCTACGTTGACGAATGTCACACAATTCCACCGGAAAATTTTATGGAGCTTCTCTCAGAATCGAGAAAGTTCAGACTCGGCCTGGTTCTGGCCACTCAGTATACATCGCAACTCGGGAGTACCATTACCGCAAGGAACAACCTGCTTTCCGCCATTGTCGGAAATGTCGGTACCCTGGTGCTTTTTCGACTCGGTAAAGAGGATGCAGATATTTTCGGTAAGTCCTTTGAGCCGGTATTTTCCTCCCGCGATATCTGCAACATTCCCAATTTCAATGGGTATGCAATGACCCAAACAAACAACGAGCCCACGCCACCCTTCAGCTTTCAGGTCACACGTAACAACATACCAGTGAACAGAAAAAACGCAGACAAATGCAGAACGTTGTCACGGTTGAAATATGGTACTAACAGTGAGATAGTTGACAGGGAGATTGCCGTGAGGCGTAAGATATGGGAGAGTTAAAAATACTAGCATGTATTAATCGGGATAAAAAACGGTACTTACCCATCACTCACCCGCATCAATCCGACCAATCGATTTATAATTATTGAATCGGTAAACCCGATCTTTACAGCCTGCGAAATAAGTTTATGCAGGGCGTCCCGGCCAAAATCGTAACTATTGGCCTCAATGAGAGTGATTATCGTTTCAAAATTTTTTCTATTTTTATCTGTTATCGCCTTAAGGAGCATATCATGGATAACCAGACAGCTATTATATCGGGACACAGTACCATGTTCTTCCCAGGGTTTTCCATTCAATACTGCTGTCTGAATATCCTTTTGAACGGTTTCCGGTATGTGTGTATTTCTCACAAGAACTGCGGTGCAATCATCCTCCTGAGAATCTTTAAAAAAAACACTTTTTCTATCCAAAGCTTTTTGCAGATTAAATGATTCAGCTATTTCCATGAGTGTCGATGCTGAAAAGGCAGCACAGGTGTAAAAGCCATCGGTGGCGAGAACAAGGGTAAAAATTTCTTTTGCTGATATTTCCTGTACATCAATTGTGAGTGGGCCCGAGCCCACGGCATTGGTAACACCGGTTCGAATTGCCAGAACACCACCGGAAAGGGCCGGTTTGCCATCACGATGCCGGGCAATTACCGCTTTACTATCGTCAATTGTGAGCTGGTCCAGATTCCCTGCCTGATTTATAGCATATATCCGTGAATCACCTATTGATACATAATACACACGATGGCCAGCATAATCCCAAACTACCACGACAAGAGTTGCCATGCTTGCGCTTGTTCCGGCGCAGGCATCCAGTAGTTCCTCGTTTGCCTTTTCAATAGCATGAATAATGCGTTTCTCAATGGGCTGTATCGTCATATCACAGAAATTGGATATAAAGGATTGGCAGCTAATTTGTGAAGCAAGCCAATCTTTGGCAAAAGAACCGATACCGTCAGCTGCACATACAACCAGAAGATGTTCGTCCTGTATATTTCTTACCGTGCAGTGGTCTCCGCACCGGTGCTTTTTGGGATCCGTAAGAGTTATTAATGCTGTTTCCATACGTGCTGTTTCCCTTCTGATTATGTACATTGAATTCAGAATGTATAGACGGGGAAAACTTTACTTTTTTCCATTTGAAATATACCACTATTCAGAATTTTTAAAGGTAAAAGAAAAAAAACTGTACATCTTTTTGGATTATGAAAGATAGAACGCACACTTTTATAGATTTCTCAGAAATCCAGCTTCAGCACACCGGCTCTTTTATCCGTACCAAAAGTCCCTATTGTCAAGGCGAAAAATCTTGATTCTCATATAAAAAAGAGCACTACCTGAGTCAGTGCAACTCACTAATAGTGCCCCCGACCACAGCCGACTGTGTATGACGTGTAGGCCTTGTAGCAGGGTAATTGAGGTGTTATGATTAAGCCCCCGACCACAGCCGACTGTGTATGACGTGTAGGCTCTGCCCCTTTCGGGGCCATTAAAATCAATGACTTATATAGCCGTTTTGTATCCTCTCAATATACCATGGTAGAAATGCAGGAAGAGAAGATTTCTCAGGTGA
>CBDVBE010000355.1:0-7043 GCA_965372145.1 uncultured bacterium
TAATCATGTTAAATCATCATAGGATTTATGTGTGTAGCAAGCGTGGGATTCTACAGCAATAATTATGAATTATTTCGATTTTAAAGTAATTTTAATATGGGGTAAACAGGTTATAGGATACTGTGAAAGAAGGTGTATGGAAAAACAAAAATATAACGTGATCACTATTGCGTTTCTTCTAGCCTGGACCGGCCTCTTCCTTCTTTGGCTGGGAGTAAGTACTGCAGTATACAGCATTCTCGTTATTATTATCAGGCCATTTTCATATCGGCCCGCATATGCAACAATGAGGAACTGGTGCAGAATGTTCGTTCTGTTCAGTGGTATAAAGCTGAAAGTAGAAGGATTGGAAAAGCTGGATATGAATGATCATTACATGTTTATTGTGAATCACAGTAGTGCATACGACATTCCAATTCTTGTCATCGGTATACCTCTCCATACAAATTTTATAGCTAAGAAGGAACTCTTCTCAATACCTCTTTTCGGACAGGGGCTTCATGCGATTGGGCATATACCCTTGAATCGCAGCAGTGCGCGGAAAGCACGCGGATCTATAACAAAGGCAGTAAAACAGCTTCATGACAAGCATCGTTCAATGATACTTTTCCCTGAAGGGACAAGAAGCCTGACTGGACGGGTA
Source organism: uncultured bacterium (assembly GCA_965372145.1). GTDB lineage: Bacteria > Fibrobacterota > Chitinivibrionia > Chitinivibrionales > JANQEN01 > CBDVBE01. The sequence continues at coordinate 644 of CBDVBE010000355.1, forward strand.
GGGGAATTTAAACGTGCAAGTTTTGCACTGGCAAAGGAAGCCGGTATTAAAATGGTACCGGTTCTTATCCATGGTGCTGATAAAGTAGCGAATAAAAAATCATGGCATCTTACTCCAGGCTCTGTTAAAATCATTGTATCAGATCCTATAGACGAGAAAACAGTCGAAGAAGCCTCAAAAGAAGAGTTGATGGAAATGGCGTATACTAAGATAGTTGCTTTGCAGGATGAACAGTATAAATGATTGTTAAGCTCACTTTCTTAAATAAATATTATTATTATGCAACTCTTTGATTCTCACTGCCACCTCCAGAGTAAACGTTTCGGTGATCAGGTTCATGCAATAATCGAGAGAGCTGAACAAGCCGGGGTGTCTCGATTTTTATGCTGTGCCACCTGTGAAAAAGATTGGGAAGCCGTGCTTGCACTCGCAGATAAATATGGGGCGGTTATACCGGCGTTTGGTATTCATCCCTGGTACATGCAGAAGATGTCGAGTTCATGGGAGCAAAACCTTGAGAAATACCTGAATAAAAGGTTATCTGCGGTAGGCGAGTGCGGACTGGATTTTGCGATAAAAGATGCTGATAGGGAGTTGCAGGAGGATGTTTTTAAAAAGCAACTTATAATTGCCGGGAAATTGGAGCGCCCTGTTTTAATACACTGTAGAAAAGCCTGGGAGCGGCTGGCTACGATGGTGAGGGAAGTAGGGGAGTTGCCGGCAGGCGGATTAATTCATTCCTATTCAGGTTCACATGAATTGATCCCGGTGTTGGAACGTTTGGGGTTTTATATTTCATTCTCAGGCACGGTAACAAATAACCATAGTGTGCGAGTGCATAAAGCAGCACAAACGGTTTCGGACGAACGCTTGCTTATAGAGACAGACAGCCCTGATCTGTTGCCCTATACTATTGCACATCGTGAAGAATGCAGATATAATGAACCAGTATATTTAACAACCGTCGTCGATGCAGTTTCTGCACTGCGGGGAAAAGCACCTGAAGATATTGCCAGGTTGACTTATGATAATGGTGTGCGGTTATTTGCGGGAATCATATAAGAGGGATTAGAATGAGAAGAAGCGGCACAGCTGACCTTCCCCTGCATGGCGGAAGAGTTCCTTTATGGCTCGGTGAACGGATGACGTCGATCGGAAGGGCTATTATCGAAGTTATTGTGCAGGAATATGGCCAGGACGAGGTACTCACCCGTTTAAGTGACCCATTCTGGTTTCAGGCTCTCGGCTGCGTTATGGGTATGGATTGGCACTCATCGGGAATTACCACTTCAGTCATGGGAGCACTGAAAAGGGCTATTAATCCGATTTCGAATGATCTTGGGCTGTATGTGTGTGGTGGTCGGGGAAAATATTCTCGCAGAACTCCTCAGGAACTGACTGAACACTCGGACAGGACAGGACTGAATGGAAATGAACTGGTATTAGCATCAAAATTGAGTGCAAAGGTTGATAATACCTGCATTCAGGATGGCTTTAACCTTTACCTGCATAGTTTTATTGTATCTAATACAGGCCAGTGGGCGGTAGTACAACAGGGAATGAACACAAATACATCAATGGCACGGCGCTACCATTGGCATTCACCACAGGTCAGATCATTTGTCTCTGATCCGCACACTGCTATTGTTGGTAAGAACCTGGGAGCGATCATAAATCTCAGTGACAGCCGTGCCGAGGATAATAGAACGGGTATTGTGGAATTTCTCCAACAGCAGCCTGAAAAACAGCTCAGGGAGATACGGCATCTTGTCATGAGTAAGCCACATCAGGTGTCTATGAAAGATGTCAATTCAAAAAGGCTGGGAGCAGTGCTTGCCTTGGCGTATGAGAAACAGTTTACCAGGTTTGTTGATGCACTTATGTTAAAAGGTATCGGTCCCCGGACGTTGCAGTCTCTGGCACTGGTGAGTGAAGTTATCTATGGTGCACCAAGCCGTTTTGATGATCCTGCACGGTTCTCCTTTGCCCATGGTGGTAAAGACGGCGCTCCGTTTCCAGTACCATTGAAAGTATATGATGAGAGTATTACTATTTTAAAGGATGCAGTAAATAAGGCAAAAATAGACAGATCGGAAAAACTGCACAGTTTAAAGAAGCTGGGATTGCTGACCCGGGTTGTTGAAGAACGATTTGAACCGTATGCTGATTTAAATAAAGTGATCGACTATGAGTGGCGGCATTCTCATGAATATGGCGGGAGGACAGTTAAAGGTCTGATGAAACAATCCGGAGAGCAGAAGGATGGAGCGAAACAATTGTCATTATTTGGTGAGGAATAATAACCTCGGGACCGATCCTCCATCAAACCAGGGTTTTATTTCTAATTAAGCTCATCTTATACGCCGCATAAATCGCTGCCATAAGGCTTATTTCTGATGCTTCCCCTGTCCCGGCAATATCAAAAGCAGTACCATGTCCTACAGAGGTGCGGATAATCGGCAGTCCCACAGTAATATTTACACCATGCTCGAAATCCCGGGACTTAAATGCTACAAAGCCGTGATCATGGAGCATGGAAACGATGCCGTCAAATTCCCCGATGAATCCACGCATAAATGCAGTATCCGGCGGCAGGGGGCCTTCAACAGAAATACCTTCCTGCTGTGCTTGTTTCATTGCAGGTTCGATATACCGCTGCTCTTCATTACCGAAAAGACCGTTTTCTCCGGCATGCGGATTAAGGCCGCCTACTCCGATAAGAGGTTCCTCAACACCAATGGATTTAAGCGTGTCATTAAGACGGATAATACTGGTATATACATTTTTTTTGGTAATACGTTTAAGTGCTTCCCGGAGTGAACAATGGGTTGTAACAAAGATTACACTGATACTATCAAGCATGAAAAGCATGGAAAAATTATCAGTCTGTGTCTCATGCGCAAATATCTCTGTATGGCCGGGAAAATCGATTCCAGCCATATGCAACGCGCTTTTATTAATTGGATTAGTTACGACACCGTCAACAAGTCCTTCTTTTGCAAGTGAAATTGCTTTGATAATGTAAGTAAACGCTGCCTTCCCGCATTGTTTCTGCGCTTCACCAATCGTAAAATCACGCGGTGCAATCTGATGCATATCAAGAACGTTAATACACCCTTCCTGAAAGTCATTGATAGAACTCATGGCATATAGATTTGCAGAAATCCCGGTAAATTTGCATGCCTGTCCAAGGACCGGCAAATCACCAATAATAAATGCTCGGCAATCATCCGGAAGGGTGTTGTTGGCAAGAGCTTTTAATGTGATTTCCGGGCCGATGCCTGCAGGATCGCCCATTGTAACTGCAAGAATAGTTTGTGCATTCATAAATTATTTCTACTTTTGAAATGTTAACTAAATAAATTATCCTCTTTCTCGATCTTTTTTCTCAGGCGCCGGTCCTTGATTATCGTTATCAGTTTTGTGAGATAGAAAAGTAATACCAGGAAAGCAATAATCATTGCTATAACAACAATTTTCTGGAAGGTGCCCATTTTTTTCAGAGAGAAACCTTTTAAAGATTTCTTTGCGTTAGTATCTATTTTTTCAACCGGCTGTTTTTTAACAGCCGTATCCTGTGCGATAGAAAAGGCTGCAGTGTCTGAAGCCACTTTTTGAGAACCAATTTTCTCCAATCGGAGAGAGATTTTTCTAACGCCTGGAATATTTAACAAATCGTCGTTATAAGGACTCTTTTTTTTCCATTTATGGGAGTAGAGACTTTTATTTCCGAGGCGGACAAGAAAAGGTTTTTTAACATCCGCGGATATTTTGTGAAAGCAGTCCCACAAGTCAATTTTTACCGCTACTGCGCCTACAAAACGGTTAGCACCCTTAAAAACAGGCTTTCCCCAGAAAAGATAATAACGCCCGGTTTCTTCTTTGACAAACCCATAATGGTCTTCCCGTTTTTTTAATACGGTTCTAAACCAAGGCTGGTCAGCAACGTTTCGATAATCTCTCTCAGGTGTCTGGCCACGAATTACTTCACTGATGATGACTCCCTTTGAGTTTGTTTTAATAAGGGAATAGAGGGTTTGATTCTTCTTCAGTATAGCAACGAAATACCTCTCCGTACGTGATAGGCTCGTACTCTTCACCGAGGATGCACCCGCAATAAGAGTGAAAGTATTTTGCAGCTCGGAGAAATAGTTCTCAATGTCCTCTTTTGATGCTTGGTTGGCGGTTAATGGCTGAAAAAAGAATAAAACAATAAGTGAAATATAAAAATAACGAAAATTGGCAGTATTTCCTCTTCGTTCTTTTTTTAAAGCATGCATGACATGTCCCCCAATTCTCCAGTAGCTGGAAAATGAAATGTGTTTATGTAAGGTTCTCGTTACCAGGATGTTTCTTTTTGATGAAAGTATGAATATACAATTGTGCCTATAGCACCTGACAACCGGTTAATAAAAAAAAATAATGTATAATCACAAAATGGTTATTTTTGAGTGATAAAATCAAATATTTGACGAGTCTTTCTTTCTTTTTGTTTTCTGAAGAAATTGTTCTGCGGTTTTCTGATCGCCAAACAGGGTATAGATTTCAGCCATACCGTTATAAGCATCGTCATTATTTGAAGGAGAAACTTCTGTACTCATCGTAAAATAAAATGCGGATTTTGTTATGTTGCTCTGTAGGAGGAGAACCCTTCCCATCTGGTTGTAAAATTGCGGAACCATTGGATAATTCTTGATAGCAGGTAACAGAATTCGCTCAGCTTCTGCGTATCGTTTCCATCCGATAAGCAGTTCTATCAGGTAATAAATCGATTCAAGACGTATAATTAGATTGTCTACAGCGGTCATGCGAAGTGGCGGGGTAATACGGGCACCCTTTATAAGGAATTGCGCAGCTTTCTTTTCATCACCTTCATCGAGGAATATTCGGCCAAGGGCATAATAGGCTTCAATCCTTGTGTTATCAAGATACAAGCCGCGAAGGAAGTATCGCTTTGAGTTGAATAGATCACCTTTTCTGGAATAGGTTTTCGCGAGATTTATATGGGCCTGAACAAAGACATCAGAATTGATATGCCAGGCTTTCTCATTTTGTGTTACCTGGTAGTAGTAGTGCTGTGCATCGTCTATTTCACCGAGTGTGATCAGGCAGTCAGCGAGGCTTAATAGTAATGTTGGATCATCAGGTTTTTCTTCTATCTCAGCGATAAGAAGCGGTTTATTGCGTTCAGCTTTTTTCCGGTGTGTTTCATTATCTTTGTACCCTGTATGATGGATGCGAATCTCGGGATGCCGTGAAAAAGGGATCTTTTGGCGTGCGATATTGAACATGATCTGCTCATGTACACGCTGTTCAAAACGAATACCCTGTTCCCTTGGAAAGAGTCGTACCTGAATGAATTCGACAGGTGCTGCGTAGTCGCGATCGTTAATGATACAGAACGCTGCACCCTGCGGGGAGCCTTCACGCCAAAGCCGTTGCAGGGGCTCTAGCGATGATTCTTCAAGACGGTCGTCAGAATCTATCCAGAAGATCCAGTCACAGGTAGTGGCATCGATGGCCATATTGCGTGCCCTGCTGAAATCATTCTGCCACGGATCGTTAACGATTGTTATCCCGTACTGTTCAGCTACAGCAACAGTAGTATCGCTTGATCCGGTGTCACAGATTACAATTTCGTCCATGATACTATCAACTGAATCCAGGGCCTCAGCGATAGTATGTTCTTCGTCTTTTACGATCATATTTAAGGAGCACAACTTGTGTAAAAGGGGAGGGAGGGAGATGATATTCTGTTTTAATTGATAATACTGGAACGATTGTTCTGACGTGAGCGTTTCTGTGTCAATTAATTGGATTAATGCCATTGCGCGAAGAAGCAGTTGGCAGTTTAGATATATCTCTGCTGCAGTAAGCGAAAACTGTGTTTTATCTATCCGGTTTTCTCTGTAATCCAGCCTGAGCCGCTTCAGTGTGATGGCGGTTTCAGCCCTGTTGGGGATTGTCACTGCGTCCATGTGTACCATACTATCCATAGTTAAATGTATTGCCGGTTATGCAGCAGATTCGAATTGTGTTAATTTATGGTTAATAAGCTGTACGATCTGCATTGCCAGATCATGGGTGTCAGTGATGGGCATTTTCTTTTCATTAACCATATCCGACAGAATACAGTTACCTTTAAGAATGCGTTTTGCTCCTTTAATACTGAATTTATCAGTCCAGAGGAGTTTCTTTATCTGTAGAAGTTTTTTAATATCTTCATCACTGTATCGCCGCTGTTTCCCTGGGGTTCGTGATGGAGAAAGCTCTTCTTTAAACTCACGTTCCCAGTATCGTATCGTATATTCAGGAACACCACAGATTTTTGAGACATCACCGATACTGATGCCGGGAGTGGTGATCTCATTACGTTTTTTTTTCATGTTGTTTTCCCTTC
>CBDVBE010000356.1:0-7015 GCA_965372145.1 uncultured bacterium
CCCGATAAAGTAATTCGCAATATAATTAAAGATCCTCCTGCATCAATTACCTTCACAAACATGGGGCTTTTAGATAAAGACAAACTTTCTTTAGGAAATACACAATGCATTAATGCAAGAATCAATCCGCCACTTGCTTTTCCACCAAGTTTGATTGCCGGCGCCACCGGTTTCGCGAACACTATTACGTTTTACCTTGGGTATTGGACATCAGCATTCAGACAGGAAAATGCTGAAATGCTCATTAAAGAAATGGATGAACAACTGTCGCTTCTTGAATAATATGTCAAGGTATATTTAATATAAGAAACAGGTATGTATGAGAAAAAAAGAAAATGAAATCATTGAAAAATCTGCGATTGAAGAGGTGATACATAAATCACCCGTCTGCCGCCTGGGCTTATCTGATGGGAATATGCCATACATTGTACCCGTATGTTTTGGGTATCATAATGATGCGTTATACGTGCATGGCTCTTTGGAAGGTATGAAAAACGATTTTATCAGGAAGAATCAAAACGTATGTTTTGAATTAGATGTCGATACAGAGATTATAGAAGCGGAAAAAGCTTGCGACTGGGGCATTACCTACCGCAGCGTTATTGGTTTTGGCACAGCCTCTTTCATCGAAGATGGTGATGAAAAGCGAAAGGCACTTGATATTATCATGAATCACTACTCCGGCAGGTCTTTTGAGTTTCCTGAGACGGTTTTAGATAAAACAGCAGTGATAAAAGTAGAGATTACAAGTATGACCGGTAAACAGTCAGGATTTTAGGTGACAGAAAATATTTTCCTGTAACAAATTATTATTCCGGAGGTCTAATACTATAATCCGGCAGTTCTGAAGCCGCACCATAGAAAGGGATGTATGCGATTAGTGCGTTTATTGTTTCTTCTGGTACTCCTGCAGTTGCTAACAGGCTGCAATCAGGTCACGGTTGAAAGTTTGTGGAAAGACCGCGATATTATCATTGACGGCAATGACAAGGAATGGATAAATACAAAAATCATATTAGAAAATAAACATGTTGCATTTGGTGTTTTTAATGATGATAATAATCTGTATATTGATTTGACAACCGGAGATAAACATCTTCAGAAACAGATACTCGAAAAAGGGCTTATTCTTTTTTTCGGTGAAGAAAAAACAGGTTTTGGTATTAAGTATCCGGTAGCTTCACCCGGAGGAATCGAGGAACTGATGCAGATGAGCCGGGAAAGTGCGAAACAGATTGACACGGTGTTTCAGAAACGGTTTCTGAATGACATGGAGATAATTAGAAACAGCGGCAGCCAATCACAGCGGTTGTCAAGAGAAGCGGCGCGGAAAAAGGGAATTGAGGTTATGCTGGGGCGGAAAGCAGGCGTGTTGATGTATGAAATGAAAATTCCTTTACGCGATAAAGATAAAGCAGATATGGCTGTTTCTATTCGCTTTAAAACTTCAGAAATTGGCAAGGAAGATTCCCGGGATATGAAACGGAACCCGCAGCAGCGGCAGGCAAGAAGAGCTGTGGGCGGGAGTGGCATGAAAGGCGACCTGCGGGGCTCCGGACCTGTGGGTGGTTATGGTGCGTATACGAGCACTACGCAGGGGCATTTTGAACTTGAAATAAAGGTGGATTTGGCGAAAATAAATTAAATTGTATATAATGATGTACTAAATGTTTTTACCTCTTAATATTCTCTTTTTTGTATTATGAGTTTCTATGTGAATTCCTACTTCATTGCCCCGCTTTAGATGGAAACCAATTATTAACGTTGAAATGGAGAGCATTTAATTTTTTCAGTACAAAAAATCGTATATTTGAGTATATTTTGTATAAGGAAGGTTATTTCTGAGTACTTTTATCAGAATAGCGGCATCTTCAAATTTAAAAAAAGATTGCCTAAATGAATTCAGGGGAGAAGTACCTATGTTTAAAAAAATGCTGAAACTTACACCGCTATTTTTACTAATTTACGGAGTTGTTTCTTTAATTATTGCCGAAGACAAGTTAGACCCCTCCTTTGATCCACCAGGCGGTATTCCTATTGAGAAAACACCACAGTTTATTGTTATGGGATTTGATGATAATTGTTACACCGATGGTATGAAATGGTTACTGGATTTTATTAAAGACAAGAAAAATCCGGCTGGATTAGGCAATGATGCTACATTTGACGGTCAGCCTATTAAAATGTCCTTTTACTACGTAGGACAAGCTGTTGAGGATGAAACGTTATTGGTGCAATGGCAACGAGCTACTGATGCAGGACATGAAGTCGCTAATCATACCAAAACTCATGAAACTACCAGTGCGTTAAGTGTCGCGCAATGGGAAAGTGAAATCGGAGAGTGTACTGAAATTCTTGCGGATAAATTAAAGGTAAATAAAAGTGAGATTGTAGGTTTCCGGACTCCATATCTCGATTATGCTAAAAGTTCATTTGATGCTTTAAAGAATCAGGGTTTTCTTTATGAATGCACAATTGCTCATCAACCTGATATTTACACTAAACGGCATATATGGCCATATACGCTTCATAACGGATTTCATGCTTTAACAGTCATAGGCGATGCTACCAGCTGGAAATACGCAGGGTTTTGGGAAATACCTGTTTATCAAATGTCCTGCGACATGACTGGCTATCCTTCATATAAAGGATTTGATTCTACAATTTTAAGAGAAGCGGTGGGCAGACAGTGGCCCTCAATGTTAAAAATAAATCTGGATTTCAGGTTGACGGACGGTGGTAATAGGGCTCCATATACTATCGGTGTTCACACTGATACGTATTCGCCTTCAAATGCTGATGCAGCAGCAGCTTATGATCATGTATTAACTTGCAATGAAAGACAAAAATCGATTGAAGATTTTATTGATTATGCACTGACCAAACCGGATGTTCGTTTTGTAACTGCTCAACAGCTTATCCAATGGATGAATAAACCTGTAGCTCTTGACGACATTCAGACAAAAGTTAACAATAGTACGAAAAACAATTCATTTCAGGATAATTCATTTGTTCTTAAGGGAAATATTCTTAAATTTAAAAAACAGGTCAAGAGTACTGTCGTTATCTCATTATATTCTTTAAATGGTAAAAAGGTCGTGAGAGATTTAACGGCAAATATCATTTCAAATAGTGTTGAATTACCATTGAATGATATTTCCGGAGGGGTTTATTATTTACAGATTAAGAATAATGATTTTGTTGTTGGAAAACAGATAGTTGTTCAATAATGGAACGAATTCATGTAATGAATATAGAGGCAGGTTTATATAATTCCTGCCTTTTTTAATATTGAAACAGATAATTATTACCATATAGAAAAATAGCTTCATTATTACTATCCGCCTCAATATCCGATACCGGAACATCACTACTTCCAGGATCTTTTACAACCTCTTTAAATACGGAAGTGAACCCATCATTGGTAAAATAGAGATCACCGTTACTGTTCTTGATCCAGCCTGTTGTTGCACCTGTCATAACAATTTTTTCCGGGACCAATCCATTTAATGCACTGCTATTAACAGGGAAAAAACTGATGGCACTGTTTTTAGCATCAATGCATTTGTAAATGCTATTATTTAAACCAATCGTGTAAATCGTATCATTTATTATTTGAAATTTACTTGTATTTATTAGATAACCATTTGAATTAGTATAAACACTGTTCCAATCTGTGCTTGGCAATGGCCCCTTTCTGAATACTCCCTGGTTTGAGAGGGCATACACTAATCCTGCTTCATTTGAACACGCAATGTGCCATGCTATAGTCTGATCATTGCCAATATCCAGTGTGTCGGTATTATAGTCTGAGGCATCAATTTCGTTTAATTTGGCTGTGGGTATCCATGAATAAAAAGTATAAAATTTATTGTCAGCAGCATTGTAATCAATTACATATGAATTCATGGAATATGTTTGATAATCTTTTATCCAATCTGTGGCATTTAAAGAAGTACAATCATATATATACTTGGTACCATCAGTTGTATTGATGAAAACTTTATCATTGTGAAGCCTATAAGCGTTTACTGATGATACCCCAAATGCAATATTCAGTGGAGAACCCCAATTTTTACCACCATCGTGTGTTTTTGCAATATTCACACTATATGAGGTCAGTAACTTTTGTGAATCCTGAACTGAAAACGCCCAAATATTGTTCGGCATAGTTGCGCACCATTTCCACACATGAACCCCAACAGTAACATCCCAACTGTGTGCCGAAATTTGCCCGAGTGTGTCTATTGATGAAGCGGTAATTGTGTAACTGCTACCCGGTGTATGCTTTTCTCTATCAACATTCCATGTAATTGTTTGAGTACTGTGATCATAGCTCATTCCAGCTGGATTACCCGAAAGTGTAAGATTGATATAACTACCGAGGAAATCTTTTGCTTTGATATTTTTGAAATATATTTCGCCTAATGGTGCAGTGGTATCACCGGGTTGAATTTCGAACACAGGGGCCGTTTTGATGACATTATTTACGGTTAATACTATAGTGTGTAAAACGTATTTAGTATTATCCTGTGAATCAATGGCTTTAATAATGATATTGCCGGAATATGTTGGATTTGCATTTGTGGCTACATCAAACCAAGGCGATATGGTCATTGTGTGATCACCGTTCCCATTGTCTACAGTGGTCACCCACACAGGGTTTCCTGATACATCAAGAATTGGAACTGTTTGATCATTGTCAGCTATAATAATCGGAAAATCAATAGAAGTACCTTCATTGATTGTAACAATAGAAGTATTTGAATCGGGAACAACAAAGTGAGGTGTGAAGTTAACATCATTCACTGTTATAGTAAATGTTTGTGAAGAGCTGGAATCAATACCTCCATTTGCAGTACCTCCATTTGCAGTACCTCCATCATCTTTAGCAAAAATGGATATAGATGCAAGACCATGAGATAAATTGATTATTTCAAATGAAAGGTGGCCATTGTTGGGATCAAGATAGGGTATACCGTTTAGAACAGATCCTGTGTCGCTGGTAACAGTAGTTATAAATTGAATCGTTTGTACTGATTCATTCGTTGCTCCTGGATTGATACTTTGAGCCCAATTTGTGACAGTATCCTTTCCTGAATTTTCATCAACTTCGATATTGTTTCCTGCAATAAATGAAGGCGCATCGTTAGATGGTAGTATATCTAAATAGCAGAATGCGGATACTGATGCCCCGGCTATATCATTTATTACATAAGAAATGGTATCTTTTCCATAAATATCCTGAGTTGGGACATACACTATTTTGTTATTGCTGATAGATGTCACTCCCAGTTTTCCCTGGCCTGCACTGGCAAGTATCAAAGAATCAGAATCAGGGTCGCTGTCATTAGCAAGAACATCAATGGTGGCGGTGCTATCTTCAATTGATGTAAATGATTCGTTAACTGCGACGGGGGATCTGTTAGAATCCAGCACCTGTATATTAATTATAAAAGTATCTAATGCATTTACTGCGTTATTATCGGTAGCCAGGAACAGTATGTTGCTAAAAGTGTTATTTGTAGTTTTGGAGGAGACTGAAAAATCAGGTGTGTAGGTGAAAATTCCTGCTGCAGTGTCATAGCTGCCTGTGCCATTGGTGCTGGTAGCGTATGGCGCATTCTGCACCTGAAGTAAAACGGTCGTATCATTGCTGTTGAGGTCACTGACTGAAACTTTTAATTGTAACGGTTTTCCTTCATTGGCCCACACGGTAGCGTTTTCTGATAATGAGCTGCTGTCACTTGTTTTAATTGTGATGACAGGATTGATATTTATATCACCGACATATACCTTTACAGTAACCAGTGTCTCATCAGTAGAATCTGAAGCGCCTATAACAACGTTGTATTCTCCACTGGAATTAATACCAGAGGGCCAGAGTAATAAAGAATCATTCCATATTATTGATTGGGAATCGGGTAGAGTAGTACTTGCCAGAAAATACCATATCGAATCATCATCGTTATCAATAGCTTTAAATGGAATAGACAATGTGCCACCCTCAGCTACAACATACTGTTCAGCCGGGAGGGAGTCATCCACAAGGAATTGGGGGGGCTGGTTTACATCAGTAACATTTAATATAATTGTGCAATATGAGGTATCTTCTTTATCATGAGCACCAAGGGAGAATGGGTAAATTCCTGCATCGCTGAAATTTGGTGTAAAACTATAGGTATCCTTAATGATTGTATCTCCAAGCGGTGCAGAAACTGAACACGGGAAAAAAGATATGGTATTATTATTAATATCTATGCATGAATCAGTTAGGTTAAGAGTAAAAGAACTGTCTTCTCTGGCATTTAAATGAAGAGTGTCATGAAGCCAATGTGGAGCAAAATTGTCAAAATGGAGTTTGAACACCTTGCTGCTGTCTATACCCCAGTCATTTCTGGCAATACAGAAATATTGTCCCGAATCGACAAAAGCAAGAGCCGGGAAATAGAGTGTGTCATCCGATACATTTGGAACTATGGAGTCATTTTTATACCACTTATACTTTATCGGTTCTGTACCGGTTGCGGTAATATATATGCCAAAAGAGGAATCACTTTGTAATGTACCGAAAACATTAACCTGACCATCTCCAATTATTGCAGGAGGCTTTGGCATAGTATCCACCGGTACTAATGTGTAAATTGTGCTGGTATCTGAACCGGCTTCATTAGTGACAATGCAGAAATATTTGCCTGAATCTGAAAAAGAGAGAGCTGCAAACATTAGTGTGTCATTATTTACACTGGTATCGAGCGTATCGTTTCTAAACCAGTTGAATGTAAACGGTTTCGTACCGGTTACAACAACGTACATACCGAAAGTTGAATCACAGTCATGAGTGCCGAATGTTTGTATTGAGCCATTTGCTGATATCTCAGGTTTATCCGGAAAGTCGGGTTTTACCGGGTCTGTGCAGAAGAAGCTGATTAATAGCGCTGCAATGAGTAATAAGGAGCCTTAAAGTGGTCGAGTTTTTTAAACAGGGAAAAGATTTTTCATAAGTGGGCTCCTG
>CBDVBE010000357.1:0-7012 GCA_965372145.1 uncultured bacterium
TTAACCCATATCTCCTGCCACTCTTCAGGTGATTTTTTGGAAAGGAGTTTTTGCTGAGTTGCGTGTGATGGCGTCATACTATAAAATTACAATGCGCTATTTTAAAATAACAAAAGTTTTTGTTCCTTTCTGCAAATCCCAAATCAACTTTCCGATTTGAATTTATAACTTTGATTTTTGAAATTAGATCTTTGATCTTTTAACTTTAGTCACTTTCAACTTTTAACTTTCTTTTACACCTACAACTCCATAAGCTTAATAACCACCTTCTTATCTCCGGTTGAAAATACTGCCAGGTTAAGTCCCTTCTGCATCATTCTGCGTTGAATGATCACGGGGCGGCCGGCCTGTTTATGGGTATAATGATACAGTGACCGCCCTCGGAGATCATACAGGCTAACACTACAGGGGAAGAGAGTGTTTGGGATAGAGATGTGAATGCTGTGCCCGATTTTCCGAACCGGGAACGTGTGTGACAGGGTAGCGGGAATGATGTGTTTGATTGGGGAAATTCCGCAATAACGCTGCAGTTCTGCCAATATTGGTTCGTTACCCATAAGTGAAACAGAATCCAGATTACCGTTTTTAAAGAAATAGGCAGGAAACAGGGTATGGAAGCCGCTTTCTTCAGCCGCCTGCTTGGTTTCTTCGTCCACGTAGTAAAAGCTGTCCTGCGCTACAGTTACAAAGTCCAAACAGGTAACAAGCTGGTTCCGGAGTTGAAAGCTGTCAAAGGTCGTAACCCAGGGATTATAATCATTTTTATAGGTGTATATCGTTGATGACATTCGCAGCGTATCAAACATGGTATGGACTATGTTGTACCATTTGACTTTCTGTTCGAGGTTATTCTTATAGTTCTGCAGATAGTTCACACCATATTCGGTACAGAGTACCGGCCTGTTTTTTTCATTAAAATAGGCGTGTTTCGCTGTAATGTACTGTTCAACTTCCTGTGCATTAAACGTTTTTATCCCCTCATGACTGAATTCATATGGCTCGTAACAGTGAAAGACATAGGCGATATTTTCAATGGAATCACCGAGTACAAAGGGGACCGACTCCCAGACAATACCCTGCTGACCCGTATCAACCACCTGTATCCAGCCGTTGTCCGATTCATACCAGAATTTTTCACCGATTTCAGCTTCACGGCATTCATACTCGGGGATAATAATCATACGATCCGGATCAATAGCGCGGATTCGCTGCACAAGGTCGGTGTATCGGGCGATATAGTCTTTAATAGTACCGGTGTTGCTTGATGGGAAACAGGGCTCGGTAACCAGCTCGAAACCCGCAATATTGCTGTTGCCCTTGCAGGCCTCTGCAATATATTCCCACATGGCGGCCCAGAACTCATAGAGTGAATCGCTTTCAAATACCGATTGTTCCCGTACATCACCATGGAACCGTCCCTCGTATGAGATGTTTGATATGTCAAGGCCCGGGGGATAATGGCAGTTCAGTATGGTATACATTGCGATCGAGGCAAATGATGCAACTGATGCCTGTAGTGTCTGTAGATTTTTTTCCTTTTTGGGATTATCTGAAGCAAAGATTTCATAACAGAACGCATAACGTATACAGTTACACCCGGTATTTTCAAGGCGAGGCAGATCGGCATCAGTGACAAACCAGGGAAGGAACTCGGTGAGTCTGATCATCGGGTCTTTGCCGGTTAACTCAATAGAGTCGGATAGGGGCCAGATCCATTCACCCCAGGACTGATTGTTAATATCAATGCCTTTTAAACGGATGACCTCCTGTGATTCCTGAAGAACCAGGTTATTACCCGAGGCTGCTACCGCCGGTAGTTCCCCATAGGCAGCAAAGAAAGGTATCACTGCACAGGCTATACCTGTAATGATTTTAGTTACACTATGATTCATTTTTTACCTCCCGGAAATAGAATGTGTTGAGCAGGTGCTTTTATAGTAATTAATACATTTTTTTCCGGAGAAATATTCGAAGTATTTCATCGTTTTTGAAGATTTCGTTTACTTCTGGTACACAGGAAGAGTGGTTTTTATGAAGGGTGTTTCCTTATGGGGGACAATTGACATAGCTTAGAAGGGATATCTGGTTGGAGCGAGTGGAAGACTTTCCCCTTAAAAAAACATAAACTAATGACTTAGCTTATTAACTTCCTTATCCGCTCATCCAACGCAGCCTGATCAGTCTCAAAAGAAGCCAGCGCAGCCAGATTTATCAGGGAATCTATCGCGAGAGTTTCGTTTTTAATACGCGCCTGCCATTTACTGTGTAACGGTATTTTTCCGTCAGCTTTAATGGTCTGTGCCTCTTGCGCAGAGATTTGCGGGAACAGGTCCTGCAGATGATTTTCGTAAGCATATTTAACCAGTTCACCCCCTGAAGCGGGTTCGTTATCATTGATAATCCTTGAGAATTCCCTGACAGAGTCGAAAACATCCCACAACAGGTTCATGTGAATATCATCAGCATCAATACCCGGCGCGAGAGCAATTGGATAGTCGGTGTCAATCTTCCGCTCCTCATTTCCGGTAAGAATATCGAAACCGGCATAAGCTACTTTGACTGGAATAGTATACACATCAACGCCGGCGAGGTCGATGATCTGCTGTTCATTGCGCATGCTTGCGGCAATCTGTCTGGTGACCTGCCCGGTCTCCTGTGACAGGTGCGTCATTGCGTGCTGGCTTGCAACCGTTGCTTTTTCGCCGACATATTCCCCGTCACCGAGAGAATTATCAGCGAAATAGGCGTTCAGCCTGCCGAGAAAGACGTTGACATAGCTGGGATGCGCGAATGCCGCGGCAACATAGTTCTGCCGGGCTGAGAAACCAAGCGTGAAATTCACCGGGATATTTTTCTTACGAATCTCTCGTGTCGCAATAAGGCCCGAAGGTGTTAACGGTACTTTTATAATAAATCTGTCCGGGCAGACGGCATGAAACCGTAACGCATAGGCCACCGTTGTATCGATATCATGGGCGAGATCCGTATGCAGCTCCACACTGACTTTTTGGCCGAATCGTTCAACCAGTTTCAGACCGTGCAGGGCATTGAGTATGAAAGCGATTTCAATAATCCGCTGTTTTTCATCAAGGTCACCAAGAATGGCGTTCGCCTGCGGGATAAGCGCATCATAGATACCTTTCTGGATCTCGGCGTTAAGCAGGGTGTTGTTTGTGGTTAATCCGCTGAACTGGCTTATCCAGATCTGTGAAGCACCGTCAATGTCTCCGGTGTCAAGCCAGAGCTCTGAGCCAAGCTTTTTTAATCCATCCCATTTTTCATCCGATTGGGCCTCAATAGGTTCAACAAGTCCTTTACTCTGTTCAAGAACATAATCGTGGATAGTTTGTTCCAGTGTGGTGGAAATCATGATGGCTCCTTAATTGTGAGGTGTTGGTAGTCGAAAATTATACTATTCTAATCTAAATAATCTGCAATTATTGTACCAGATAAAAACAATTTTTCTGATAAGACATTTAGAAATCAGTATTGAATTAATGCTTTAATCTCATTAAGACCGTCCCGGAATTGGGACTGCAGTCCCGGATATGGGACGGTTTAAAATAAAGTATGCCTCAAATTATTAAAAAAAAGCGGGTTTTTCAATGGCATATTTATTGCCTGTTAATTTAATAAAATACCTAACCCAGATAAACTGGATAAGTACCTTTACGAAATATTTTTCTACTGTAAAGAGATACTTAGAAATTCACAAAGTGCCCTTTAGGGTATTTCTTAGTAGCTCTTATGCTCTTCAGGGTGAAAAAACGCAGAAAATTATTTCTAAGGTACTAATAGTTATAATGCCGAAATTGTTAAAAAGTATTGAATTTATACTGGTATAGTATGGAGGGCTGAATAGCTGATATATAGGATTAGTAACTGATTTCCTGTCCTCACCTTCTCAATAATAGTAAAATATCTGCCCTTCTATAACACACTTTAACCTCAAGGAAATCATTATGCGCACAATGAAACTGTTTTTTTTGCTACTCCTTTACCTGGGGACTATTCCGGTATTCCCACAATTTGATAAATATCCTTCCTATCCTGATTATCTGGTATGGATGGAAGAATTTCAGAAAAACCATCCTGACCTGTGCAAAATTGAACTCTTCGGTACGTCAGTACAGGGAAGGAAGCTGCCGGCTGCAAAAATAAGCGATAATGTTTCTGAAAGTGAGCAGGAACCGCAGTTTTTTTTAACATCGACCCACCATGGTGATGAACTTGTCGGCTATGTACTGTCTCTTCGTCTGATTTTTTATTTACTTACGCACTATGGATCAGATGCACAAGTAACCAGACTTGTTAACAGTGTCGAGATATGGATAAATCCACTTGCCAATCCTGACGGAACCTATCACGGAGGAGAAAGCTCTGTTAACGGGGCAATACGGCAAAATGCCAATGGCGCAGATTTAAACCGCGATTTCCCCATTCCTGAAGATACTAACAGTGCGACACAGCCTGAAACAAAAGCATTTGTCGAGCTTTTTTCCAAAGAACATTTTGTCATGTCTGCAGATTTAATTTCCGGCCTTGAATGTGCTATTTACCCCTGGGGATATACAACAGGTCTTACTGTTGATGATGCCTGGTTTAGGTATGTAGCACGCCAATATGCGGACACAGCACAGAAAAATGGCCGTCCCGGTTATTTCCAATATGCAGATAGCGGGATTGTTAAACAGAGTGACATTTATTCTCCACCGGGTACCTTTCTGGATTATGTGCTGTATTTCCACCGTTGCAGAGATATTACCATTGCATTATCAAATCAGAAAATGGTACAGGAAACTCAATTGTATGTATATTGGGATTCTAATTACCGGTCTCTGCTCGATTATATTGAGGAGGTGTTATACGGGATACGTGGTACCGTATCTGATCTATGGACCGATGAACCACTTAAAGCACAGCTATATATTGAGAATTACGATACAGATAACTCTTGTGTCTATACGTTTTTACCCTTCGGTGATTTTTATCGCCCTCTATTTGCAGGAGTCTATGATATAGTTATTAATGAGGTGCAAGTAGGAGATTATGATATTTATCCGGCCAGGATAACAGTTGAGAATGGAAAAGCTTCAGTCCTGGATGTGAAACTGACGTATCCTGTTGGGGTGATCGAAAAAAAATCTAAAAATATTTTCCAGGTGCCGGTAATACTTGTATCCCGATATAATAACAATATTCTAAAGTTATCTATAATACTTCAGGTGTTATAATTACCATATTGCAGGCTAAAGGAGAAAAAAATAAAATTCAATGGGATGGACATAACAGCAAAGGTTCCTCCGTTCCCAACGGCTGTTATATCCTTCGTGTTAAGCATGGGGGAGATGTTATAACGAAACGATTTATTTATTCACACTAAGGACTTTATCAAAAAAACTATTTATATTTCTATACTGTTTTTATTTCTGTAATGTGTTTTTACATCTAGGGCAATTATATCTATGAAATTTTACTACCCATTACTCCAATACTCCATTACTTACCGTATCCGTGTAGATCAGTTTAATCCGTATAATCCGTGTTCTATTGTCTTGACATAGTCTGTTTTTCACTATACAATTACATTACATAGACCAAAAAAAATATCTAAAGCAGGAGGATTATTTTAATGGAAATGGAACGAAGTGAAAATGAAAATGCTATAACGTTTGACATCCATGGGTCATTGACCGGGACAGTGCAGTCAGCAATGCATTTTTTTGAGAGTATATCCATGACATTGGAAAATTGTGAGAAAGATATCTTAATCGACATGAAAAAACTGATGTTTATTGACAGTATGGCTATCGGGCTGCTCGTTGGTATTCTTCTAAAATGTAAAGAAAAAGGTGTGTCTGCTAAATTGATTAATGTACCTGAGCATATTAAAAAAGTATTTGAATCTGCAAATTTAGATAGGGCTTTTCCTGAGATGTTCTGATTATTCCCTCTGCCTGTCCTCTTATAGTTACTAGTGGTTTTGTTACCTGAGTATTCTCGTTTGTCGGAGGATGTTTGTTTTTCTGATATACTTCATCCAAAGTATACCATAAATCACTAAAAACTTGCCCCGTCTCAGAATTAATGATACAAGAAGACTTCCAATTTATTTTTGTATGCATTAATAGGGAGGGGAAGTAATGTCTCTTGAAACCACAGCCTGTGGAAGTAAGGCTGTTATTTGCCTGTCAGGAAAAATCTCCGGTGCTGAATCTATACAATTATCAAAAACACTCCGGAATTATCGATTGACCGATTATAACGAAGTCGTTGTTGATTTCAGTAATGTCGAATTTATTGACAGTAATGGCCTTGGTGGATTGATTTATTCACAGTTGTTATTGAGAAAGTATAATAAAAAAATTGTTCTTTCTGCACCGAATGATTTGATTAGAGAGCTTTTTAAGGATTGTAATTTTGATCAGACATTTGAGATATTGGAGCCATGTGAAGCTGTTTAAATTTATTTTTCTCTTTATCCAATAATCCCTCTTCATCTCAAGTATTACTCTCATCCTTCTTACCGCACATTGAAATCCATACACATTGGGGCAGCGTGTTTACAATGGTGAAACTGACGTATTGTTTTAAAGTTTAGTTGCTGCATAGTAATTAAACCATTATTTACATACTAATAATAGTTACCTATAAGGGGGCAGATTGGCTACGAGAGATACAAAAAAAATTCCGTCTATTATGGTCAACGAGCCATCCCAAATGGACCATTTACTTCAATTGAATCCACAACTGGAGGCGCGAGACGCACTCCGCGACCTTTTAGAAAAGATGTCAGTGTTAGTTTTAACACTCGGGTGTATTGCGACAGTTGTATCATTGATACGTATAACATCACAGGGGTGGCATCCAAGTATTATATCGCCTATCATTTCTTTCCTTGCAGTTGTAGTGGTAATACTGTTACGCAGGCGTATGCCGCTAGCCGTTGTAATGGCGTTAAAGTGGTCGAGTTTTTTAAACAGGGAAAAGATTTTTCATAAGTGGGCTCCTG
>CBDVBE010000358.1:0-6974 GCA_965372145.1 uncultured bacterium
GATGCCGCTACCGGATTGTATGAGCTCATCGCTAACGCGACTGATAGAGACAGCCTGTCAACCGATACGGTTCAGATAGTATTTATTGTCAATACCAATGATCCGCCGGATACGAAACTGAGTAAAAAGGATGTCCTGTACGGTGCGGTGAAATATGTTGTTTCCGCAGCTGACGATTTTGACAGTGTCTTTACCTTTACCACGCAGTTTAACGGCGGTGGTGTACGGTATGATACCACGGTTTCGAATACCACTGGCACCTTCTCCTTCTACCCGCTCGTTGATGGCACATATATCTTCTCCTGTAAGGCAGAGGATCAGGACGGGCTTGAAGACCCAACGCCCTATGTAGACACGATCGTTATTTCAGGTGTTTCTGCGCACACCTGGTCGGACACCGGTATATGGGATATGCTGTCAGTACCGAGCGCTTCGTATAGTGCGGCTACAGTAAAAACTGCCGGAAAGGTTCTGCACTGGGATGAATCACAGGAACCGAATGGGATATATAAATACTATATCCGTTCCAGCGGGATCACCGACCTGACTGCAGGGAATGCTTACTGGATAAAATTGGATACCACTGTAGCGGTAACGCTTACGCAGAATGAGTTGAGCACCGGCGATTCACTGGTTATTAAGTTGAGTAAAGCCGAATTTGGCTGGAATCAGATTTCATCGCCGTACCTATATCCGGTTAAATGGAACAGCACACTCACCCTGTGGGAATGGGATGCGACGAATCGCGATTTTGTCGAATCTGATGGTGTCCTGTATCCGTGGGACGGGTACTGGGTTCTTGCGGAATCTGCGACACCGGTGACCGTTAACGCTGACCCGCTCTATGTGGGCAAGGCGCTTTCCAGACGGTCCAGGACGCTGTTTGTTGACAAAACAGAGTGGACGTTTAAAATCACGCTGAAATCCAATATCAACCATGATGCGGATAATCTGTTTGGGATAAGTAAATATGCCAGGAACGGCTATGATGCCCTTGATCGTCCGGAACCGCCGCGCATGGGTGATGAACCGTATCTCTTCTTTGCTCACCCCGAGTGGAAACGGTCGGTAAACCAGTTCGCCAGTGATATCAGGCGTACCTGGGATTCCAAGGTGAATATTTTCCAGTTGGGCATTTCTCCCTGTGCCAAGGATGTTACTGCGTTAATGTTTACCATATCAGGCTACGATGAAGATACGCCAATATACCTGTTTGTTAATACACTTCCTGAAATGAAGCAATATAAACCGGGCACGGCAGTTACCATAAAGCCTTCAGATGCTGTGCAGTACCGGACTGTTTTCGCAACGACGGATAAGGATTTCCTGAACAAATTTCCGTTCACATTCGCATTGAACCATCCCTATCCGAATCCCTGCCGTCAGAGAGCAACGATAAAGTACACACTGCCATACCGGTGGGAAAGCAATGGGTGGTTGGATACAAAACCATATAAAGTAAAGATGGTTATTTATGATGCACGCGGACGTGTTATCAGAGAGCTGGTAAACCGTAAACAGGGACCCGGGCATTATCGTATTATATGGCGCGGAAAGAGTAATACCGGCCACATGGTCGCCTCGGGTTTCTATTTCATAAGAATAGTAGCGGGTAAATATTCGTCGGTAAAGAAGATTATTACATTACGGTAACATATATTGTTTACGTACCTATAAAGAAGGAACATGGTTATGAAAGCAGTACAGCGAACCGGAATACTCATTACCTGCATACTACTGTATGCATGGGTGTCTGTCTTCAGCCAGAGTAATGTTGTCCAGGAGCGGGTCACGATTAAATCGATTATAGGAAAAGCGGAAGTACGTTCACCGAAAACAGGGAAGTGGCGTCAGGCAAGAGTAGGTATGGTCGTCAAAATGAAATGGGATGTACGGACCTATGTTGAGTCCAGTCTTGAGATTCAGTTTGCAAGCGGGACTGTGATAAAACTTGGTGAAAACAGTGTCGTAAACCTGTCCACCGTGCTGCAGGATAAAGGCTCATCTGAAACCAATTCAAATGTAAAAGTTGCTTCCGGCCAGATCTGGGCAAACGTGAAAAAACTGGTCAATAAAAAATCGAAATTCTCTTTTGAAACACCCACTGCAGTGGCTGCTATTCGTGGCACCAGGCTGGGAATAAGAGTTGATAAAAAGAGATCGGTTATCGATGTGTATGAAGGTAAGGTCAGTGTCAGGAACAAAGGCTCCCGCCGTGAGGTGATGATTTCGACACGAAACCGGGCCGTGGTGGAAAGCGGTCAGTCCGGGGTGAAGACCTTGACGTTTGATGAGGTTAAGTCTGAGACTGATTCAACAAAAGGAATGCCGGCGATTGAAGATATCTATGCGGTCGATACGACAACAGGAATAGATACCACAGAAATAGATACGACCGCGGAAACTGATACGACGACCGTGGAGACTGATTCAACAGTAATAGATACGACAACCGGAACCGATACGACAACTGAGGTCGATGATACTACAACAGAAGTCGAGGTATATCTTGTAATCGAGTCGCCGGAAGATAACAGTGTCGTAACTTCACCCGTGACAGTCATTAAGGGAAAAGCGACACCCAAAGCCGCGATTTTTGCAGGGGCGAAACAGACAATTGCGAGTGCAAGTGGAACGTTTGCAATAACCGTGGATCTGCTGCCGGGGAACAATGATATTACTGTAACGGCACAACTGGGGAATTCTTCAAAACAGGAACAGGTTTCAATAGTGTTTGAACCCCCGAAGTCTTTGTTCCTTTCTGTTTCCAAGCCTGCGGATGGTTTGAAAATTACTGCACCATTGATACAAGTCCAGGGTATTACCCTGCCGGGCGCGCAAGTGACAGTGAATGACAATGATGTGTCGGTTGGCCAGGATGGTACTTTTAATTTTCAGATACATATACCTGATGAAGCTGATGAATATACTGTCACGGTGGTAAGCAGCTATCGAGGTGAAGAAAAAACCGTTACGGTAACGGTTAAATATGAGCCGGAAGTAGAAGACCTTGAGCTTGTTATTTCTTCTCCCAAAGAAGGTCAGGTAATAGCATCAAATGTAATCAGGATTGTCGGAAAGGCTGTATATAAGGCAAAGTTAGAGATTTCCGGAGGTGGTGGGAATGCAACACGAACCTTTAATGTAGGCAACAGTGATGGGTCCTTCACCTGTGACCTTCCACTCACAGAACGGGACATCGGTGAATACACAATTGAAATTTCAGCGAGTAATGATGCCGGAGATGAAATTGATAAAACCCTTACGGTCGAAGTGGATATCGAGTCACCGAGTATTAATATCAGTTCACCGGTGCTCAATATTATCGGGCAGTTGACAGGCGGAGCAAAGACCGGATATCTGACCGTTCAGGTGTTAGATAGAACACCTGAGGATCAGATAACGCTCACCGCGGATATTAACGGCTCAAAAGATCAATATGTGCTTGCACCGAGTGACCAGGAAAAGATTTATCTGGACGAAGGGAAGAACAAGTATGCGTTCTCGGTAACGGACCTTGCGGGAAATACCTACAGCAGTGCCGGTGGTGAAGTGTACTATTTACCGGGCCCGTTAACCGTTGATATAATTGAGCCGGATGCAAGTCAATATGTTATAGATGATCTGCCGCCGATGCCGTCCGGTACCGGTAGCCTGTCAATGGATATTGAAGTTGAAATAGAGGACGGTATTGCTGATGTGCCCGAGACGATACTTTACTGCCGGGTAAACGGAGCGACATTGAAAGAGACGAGCAACTATATCTATGAGGGGAAACTCGCATTGAAACGCGGAGTAAATAATTTCCTTCTTGAAGCAGAAGATATCGCAGGTAATAAAGTGAAGAAAACGTTTACTATTACGATAAACGAATAACGAGGGCAATGGAGTGTTGGAGTAATGGAGTATTGAAAAATAGAGGTTTTCTCATTACTCCAGTATTCCATCACTCCAGTGTCTTCACCCTACTTTTCCTTTACTTTCTTCCCAGCAGGCGTCAAGTTCTTCGAGTGTTGCCTCATTGAGGGGTTTATTCTTTTCTTTGAATTGATCTTCGATATAGCGAAACCGTCCGGCGAATTTTTTAACGGTCATGCGCAGTGCATCCTCCGCACAGATGTTGTTATGCCGGGCAACATTAACCAGGGCAAAGAGAATGTCTCCCAGTTCTTCAGCAGCATGATCACACTCATTATTTTTAAGCGCGTCGCGGAATTCACCGAATTCTTCTTCAACTTTATCGAGTACGGGATTAATATCCTGCCAGTCAAAACCGACCCGGGCAACACGACGCTGTATCTTTTCCGCCCGAAAAAGTGCCGGAAGGGTATCGGGAATGCCATCAACCAGATAGTTGCGTTTCTCTTTACCTTTTTCGTTTTTCTTAATGTGTTCCCAGTTGGCAAGCACTTCTTTGGATGAAGACACTTTGGTATCACCGAACACGTGTGGGTGACGCGTGATCAGTTTTTCGCATATATCATGGGCAACAGCTTCAATATCAAATCGGTCGGCCTCCTGCGCAACCTGTGCGTGAAATACCACCTGCAGCAGAATATCACCCAGCTCTTCCTGCATACTATGATCATCATCATTCTCAACGCCTTCAAAGAATTCATAGGTTTCATCAAGAAGGCAGGACATGATACTCTTATGGGTCTGCTCTCTGTCCCAGGGACAGCCGTCGGGGCCCCGCAGGCGGGACACAATTGCTATAAGCCTGTCAACTTCTTTACCCATGCCATTCACCCTTTCCGTAACGTATCACTTCAGGTTGATCACCGGTCAGATCAACAATTGTTGAGCTGGTTGGATTATCCAGCACACCGATATCGAGCATAACATCTATATCATCTAATATGGAATTTCTGATATTATGGGGATCACCCCTATCTTTTCCCGGCATAGCAAGAGATGTATTGGCAAGCGGAACCCCGAGCATTTTTACTAACTCAAGACAGGTTTTATTGTGCGGAATCCTGATCCCCACCGTTTTCCTTTTTGGGCAAACCTTCTTCGGAACATAGTTGGTTGCAGGGAGGATGAAAGTATATGGCCCGGGAAGGTAATGTTTCATCAGTTTAAAATGTTCGTTGCTCAATTTGACATATTGGCTTACCTGTGAAAAATCACTGCAGAGAAAAGAAAAAAGCCGTTTTTTATCTTTGTGCATGATTGATCCAATTTTGTCAAGTGCTTTCGGGTTGGTTGCACATGCCCCCATACCATAGACCGTGTCGGTGGGATAAATACAAATGCCGTCTTTGCGTTTAAGAATGTCAGCGGTAAACTCAAGCAGTCGATACTGTGGGTTAATTGGATGTAGTTGGTAGTGAATCATAGGCGTTTCAGGATTTATTTATGTAAAATCGCTGCGATCCTCTCCATCGCCACCTGTACATTTTCATGGTTGTTAAACGCGCTAAGCCTGATATATCCCTCGCCGCATGAACCGAAACCACTGCCGGGAGTGCATACAACAGCAGCCTCATTTAAAAAGCGGTCAAAAAATTCCCACGAATCAGTGCCTGTTTCTATCCAGATATAGGGTGAGTTCTCGCCACCGACACAGTGAAAGCCAAGAGCCGTTATTTTTTCACGGATTAATGATGCGTTCCGTAAATAGTAGTCAGTGAGTTCCCTGGTCTGCCGCACTCCTTCAGGAGAATACACGGCTTCAGCAGCACGCTGGACAGGATAGGAGACGCCGTTAAACTTTGTGGTATGCCGCCGATTCCAAAGCTCATGAAGCGGGTGTTCATTTCCCGCTGAATCATGGGCCACACATGATTTTGGAACGACGGTATATGCACAGCGGGTTCCGGTAAAACCGGCGGTCTTTGAGAAACTTCTGAATTCTATAGCGACCTCACGGGCACCCTCAATTTCATAGATACTCCGGGGAATGGATTCATCACGGATAAAGGCGACATACGCGGCATCAAAGAGAATGAGTGCCTGAGATTCCTTTGCATACGCTACCCATTTTGTCAATTGCTCGCGCGTAGCTGTCGCACCGGTTGGGTTATTCGGGAAACAGAGATACACGAGATCTACTTTTTCTTCGGGAATATCCGGTATATAGTGATTCGATTTTGTTGATTCGAGATAATACAATCCTGAGTATCTGCCGTTTTCAAACGCGCCGGTCCGGCCTGCCATAACATTGGTATCAACATAGACCGGGTAGACAGGATCGGCTACCGCTATTTTCGTGTCAATAGCAAAAAGTTCCTGCATATTTCCCGTGTCGCATTTTGACCCGTCACTGATAAAAATTTCATCCGAAGAGATATCCAATCCGACCGGTTTATAATCATGTTCGGCTATAGTTTTTCGGAGGAATGCATAGCCCTGATAGGGGCCATATCCACGAAAAGTACTCTCCTCAGCCATTTCGTCAACAGCTTTATGGAACGCCTGTATACATGCCGGAGGAAGCGGGTGTGTTACATCACCGATGCCGAGTTTAATAATTTCTTTTTCCGGGTGTGCTTCGGCAAATGTATTTACACGGTTTGCAATGTCTGAAAAGAGGTATGACGCATTTAATTTTAAATAATGCTCATTAATTCTAATCATTGCCAAATCCTTTATTCGAGAGATAAAAAGGTTTCAAAAAATATATAATGGGAATAAGGAGAGTTTTAAAGATACGGAGGAAATGGTTTGTAGAGGATGGTTTTCTTGGGTTAGGAGGTCATTTTATAGGAATGTTTTTAATGTATTGGCGGATATAAATAATTCTTTTTTCATTTCTATCGGCACTATGAGAAAAATATCCTATTGCTCCAGAACTCAGTATAATACGCCAAATTGACAATTACAAATCGCAAGTTTCTTTTCCTCTATTATCCTCCTCGTTCTCGTCCTCGGTTTTTTCTTTTTAACTGTAAAAAAAACAAATCGAGGACGAGGGATTTTAACAGTGAGTTAAGCAGAAGGGCATGGGAATGGCCACTGCACAATTCGAA
>CBDVBE010000359.1:0-6960 GCA_965372145.1 uncultured bacterium
CAAATGAATATGATAAAATTGTAGACTTTGTCAGAAAAAAGGAAAAATATCTGATAAATCAGCAACCAATAAGTGCATTTATCTCAGCACAAGAAGCAGCTAAAATTCTCGGCATGTCAAAACAGGCATTTAGTAAAAATTCAAGAATTAAGAGAGGTTTTATAATATCAACAAAAATTGATAATCGAAGTTATTATCTTAAAAAGTCCGTTCACAAATATTTAGAAAATCGCCAAGACGGTCGTTTTTTAATTAAAAAGCAAAGTAGTGTTAAAGAATGGTACACTATTGGGAAAGGACTAGATATTCCAAAAAGATGTAAATCTATGTTTTATGAGGAATTATACCAAAGAGACAAACCTAGGAAAATAATTTTGATGTTAAATAATGAATATTCAGAAGATATATTGATCCCAATTAATTGTGGAGAAGACCCAATATGGAAAATGGAAAAACATCCGTCAGAGATAAGTCAACTGACCTCATGGTAGTAGTTGATCATACTGCAACTTCAATTACTGATTCTGTTCAGGTGGCGAAAAGAAAAGATAATTCAATACTATTAAGATTGTTATCTGTAACTCCTGATTATTTGGTTGAAAACCATAGAACTGTTATTTGTAAGGACGAAATTATTATATTGATAGATGGTCTCTGTAATATGTTGAAGTATTATCCTATTAAACCACTACCTAAAAAAAAGTTAGTAAAAAGAAAAATAAAATAATTTTAATAATCAAAATTCAAGTTGCTACTGCAACAGTCTTAGTATGAAAAAACGTTATATTTTTAAATAAATATTTCGCATCTAGATTGCCAAATAACTAATACTTTTGTTACCTATTTGTTACCCACCTAAGTAAATCCTCTTATAAATCAACATCTTAGGTTCAAATGATACTATTGAGTGGGAATAGTCCTCTTTTCTGAATTATGTATTCTATAATTTTTCTTATTAAAACTCCGCCCCTAGAGACCAATAATTCTGGGCGCCTTCCCACATTTGATGCCAGTCTGTCTTCCAGGCGAGGTCATATCTGAGGATAAATATCCCGAGATTTGCACGCAGGCCAAATCCCAGACCGCCGTAAATCTTTTTCGGGAGGGGGAATTTTTTATATTGTTCAACCGGATCCGAGTCCCAGGCATTACCGATATCAATGAAAAAAGCACCGTTGATATAACGGATGGACATAGGCAGGGGCCACACAATATCGATAGTTCTAACGAACGGGAATCTGAATTCTGTATTGAGTACTGCATACCGGGTACCGCTGAGGTCGTAGTAGTTCCACCCGCGGAAAGGAACAATAATACTTGAATAGATACTGTTATTGAGGTTTTCCTCATAGGTAGCGCGGTTGAATCGATAGAATATCCAGTTTTCGTTGCCTCCGAGAAAAAATCGTCGTTGTGATTCATCCCGATTGATCGGTTCACTGAATCCACAGGAAATCCTGTTTGCCCAGACAAATTTTTTACGGATATGCCAGTAGCGCCGTACATCTAAATCGCATGAGATAAATGAGGCGTCTTCTGATTTAAAGGGTGGGGCGGCAAGAACAGTAGCTTTTGCCCGAAGGCCATTTATAGGACCGGTGATGCCCCAGAGAATGTTATCAAATACATAGGATAATGATGGCAGGGTAATGTTTGACGTTATTGTCGAGAGAGAGTCGTTCTTTTTTAATTTATTATTTTCATAAATGTATGGTTCTCTGTCCATGTGTTGATAGAAAAGATTTAAATCGATACGCGAGAACAGTGAGAACGGATATCGCAGAAGCAGCATCGCACCAATATTGGTATCGTGAAATACATTGTAATAATCCAGTGTTGCGAAAGTGTAATGTCGGTCGTAAAATCCCCCTATACCGAAATCGAGCCGAAACTGGGTGTTAAAATAAAAACCAAACAGGTTATTTTCTTCAAAAGATCCTTGAATATTTCCTGCAATTGCTATTTGATGGTTGCCTAAAAGATCACTAAAGACAATAACTCCTTGACCGGCATAGCCATAAATCGTACTGTATGCCATGCCGACTGAAACCATATCAATTGAGAATTTGAGTTTGTATGGATGGGATATTAATTTTTCAGGAAGCTTAACAGCAACATAACCGCTATCCTCAATAACCGCTATTTTATTCGAGTCTGTTATTGTGGAGTCTGGTGGTGTGGCCAGGTGACTGTTTACCGTATCTGCATCTGCTAAAGAATCAGATGATAAACTTGTATCTTTAAAGGTGATGGTTGTATCATCCGATAGGGTTACTTGAACGTGAGATGTTTCGGATGAATCAGCATGGGTATTCAAAAGGGTACTGCTGTCAAGGTCGCTTGAATCTTCCGGTACTGTCTCCTCTTCAAAAATACCGATCTCTTCCTCTGAAATTACTTTTTTCTCCGAGATGACCTTATTTATTGCTTTTGCAGTATCTAATTCAATGATTTCTGTAATGTCTGAAGTATCGGCAGAATCCGGTTCTAACGGTACAGGGTGAAAATAGTGGACAGATGTATCTGTGCGCGATTTAACCCAGAGTGTAGGGGACGGGAGGGAGTCATGAAGTTTCTCAGAAGGATGTTCAATATGCCAGATATCCCAGCCCTGCTTCTGAAAAAGAGTTAAGACAAGAGCATTTTGCTCTTTTGCCCAGTCAGGATTTGAACAGCCGCCGATAATATCAGTAAGGGCTTTTATACTGTCAAGGTTTTCTATCGGTGCAATATAAATATTATTAATACCATTCCTATCAGAGACAAAGGCAATACTATTTCCATCCGGTGAAAAACAGGGGTCTTTTTCATTCCAGGATGTTGCGGTAAGTTGTGTGATTTCACTGGTTGTAAGGTCAAGTAGAAAGAGATTGGATGAAGGCTGTAAATTGAGTCTGTTACGATCAGCAATTCCGCAGGTATCAGTTGCTGCAAATAATATAGCTGAACCGTCCCTGGAATAACGAGGGCCTGATTCGAAACGGATATCGCTGGTAAGTCTGGTCATTTTCTTCGTTTTTATGTCTATTTTATATAAATCGCGAGTATGCTGTTTTAGACCACAGAAAACTATACTCTTTCCGTCGGGTGACCAGTCCGGAGAAGATATACCTGCCAGATCAGGTGTTAAAGTTACAACATGTTCATTTTTATCAATATCAACAATGCGGATTTCATTTTTCCCCTGATTTTTTGTCACAAATGCGATGCGGTTACTTTTCGGAGACCAGCACATACCGGAGCGGAATGGCTGAAAAGATTCAAAAAAGCCGCCAT
The DNA here is from genome assembly GCA_965372145.1 of uncultured bacterium. Taxonomy (GTDB): domain Bacteria; phylum Fibrobacterota; class Chitinivibrionia; order Chitinivibrionales; family JANQEN01; genus CBDVBE01. The sequence goes on from CBDVBE010000359.1 coordinate 3,277, forward strand.
ATCCATAGTGCCCGATTTTTTTAATCACCTTTCCCTTTGTATCAGCAATAAAAATCTTTGTATAATCCTTTTTATCGCTGTAATAAGCAACCATTGAGCCGTCGGGTGATATCCGCGGTTTCAGATTAAAATATGAACGGGATTCTATATGCGAGGTAAGAGCGGTTCCCTTATCCGCAAGTTTTTCCCGTTTCCCTATCTCCGGCCAGTAAATTCGCTTCAGTTCCTGTTGCCACTCTTTGCCAAGTTCCTCAAGCTCCTTTTTATACACCTTTTCCAGAGCATTGACTACCTGTTTTGTTTTTCTGAAAGAGGTTAGAAATTTGTGGAAGGTACTGTCTCCCCGTGATTCGGATAGAAAGAAAAGGAACGATTGTCCCCCTTTGTATACCATATAGCCACCCATATTCATATTGGAAGGGGGTAATGTGCCGAAAATAGCCCGGTCCATCATAAATATATCAGCTTCTGCATCCCAGCCGCTGGATAAAAATTCAGCACTTCCTTCAGCAAACCACATTGGCATTTGAATAGCGTTCGCACGGAAAAGTGAACCGCCGAATTGATCAAAGAGAATACTAAATTGGAAAGCATGAACGCATTCATGATGTAACACATGGCGAAGTTCTTTATACGAACCTGTAAAGGGAACAACGATACGGTTTTTCAATGATTCGGTAAATCCACCGACACCTTCGGGAATTATGCCGGGGGTCACATTGGTTTGCTCGAAAAGGGTAGGGCTGGCGAATACGATCAGTGGTATCGGCTTTCTGTGCTTAAATCCAAAATCTTTATAGAGCTCTGCATAAGCATTTTCAATCCACTGGGCGGTTATCGAAGGCAGGTTACCCTGATCCTGATGAAAGTACGAATGAAAATGCGGTAGTTTATAATACTCCCAGGAAAGATTTTGATACTGTACTTTATTCTTTCCAAAACCATACAAAGAAAAACATAGTCCACTGCAAAGAATGCACATATTGATGTAAAAGGAAATTGTATGCCTGAAATGTTTCATAACGATTAATTTTATTGAGAAAACCTTTTGAAAAATAGTTGCCATGTAATAACTTAGTATACTGATTTGTAACGTGAGTGTGCAACTGTAAAATATAATACGGGTGGATGCTTAAGAAATTATAGGAATTAAGGGTTAAGAAGTTTTCGAAATTACTTTAATAAAGAAATTTTAGCTATTTACATTTTAAAGAGCATAAAAATTTTAAATCGCACCATATATGTCGTGTTGTATATTAATGTCGCATAGGTGTTTAGAGATTTTGTGAGGTCTTGACACATATTTCTCATAAACGTATATTGTTTTTCGGTTTCCGGGAATAAAAATTTGTTATTTAGGATTCCAAACAGCTTCTTATACCTACTAATTTAAGCCCTTAACGTAAGTAGTGTATATGCTCACAACCAAGAATACAGTTTTTCATACAGCAATTTTTTTCTCGTGTTTTATCTTCTGTGCTACTGTATTTGCAGGAAGAAAGATTGTCGTTCCCCATGATTTCCCAACTATTCATGCTGCCCTCGGCGAGGCGGATGAAGGTGATACGATTTATGTGGTAAAAGGGACCTATAAGGAAAACATTGCTTTGACGGACAATGTCGTCCTGATGGGACAGGAGATGACTAAAACAATTATTAATGGTTTGAGAAAGGGTCCCTGTGTTATTGGTGCTGATGGCGCAACAATAACCGGCTTTACAATATTTAATGGAATTACCGGGATTCTGTGTAAAAATACCAGGCCGATTATTAAAGGGAATTTAATTGTCGATAATAAAGGAGCTGGTATTCATGCTCTTATCTCTCTGCCTGAGATTAAGAATAATGTAATCTACAGGAATGAATGGACCGGTATTTTTCTTGAATCCGTACGCGGCACACGCACATCTATTGATCATAATGTCTTTTTAGAAAATGGGTATAGTGGTATTTTCTGTGCCCATCGTACCGAAGTACTTGTAAGGAATAATATCTTTTATAAAAACAAACAGTTTGGTGTCTATATAGCACCCGGGGCAAAAAAGACCCGAATAATTTATAACAACATGTATGACAACAGACGGCCCTATAATCCGGACGCGGTTGTTAATCAGACAAATATTTCTAAAGAACCGCTCTTCATTTCTCCGGCTCATCCCAGTTATAATTACTTTGTAAAAGATGTGTCTTCGTGTAAAGGAAAGGGTGAAAACGGAACTGATATTGGTTTAATTACCGAGAAGATGATCGAAGTCCTCAGTACCGACCGTGATGGTGACGGTATTCTTGATGATATCGATCAATGTCCTGATGTTGCAGAGGACCTGGACGGGTTTGAGGATGAAGATGGTTGCCCGGATTTTGATAATGACGGTGATGGTATCGCTGATAACAATGACAAGTGTCCTGATGACACGGAAGACCTTGATGGATTCCAGGATGAAGATGGTTGTCCTGATAATGATAATGATCGTGACGGTATCCCTGATAATATGGATAATTGTCCTAACAATCCCGAGACAGTGAATGGCTATAAAGATCAGGATGGGTGTCCGGATGAGAAACCAAAAGAGATCAAACAGGCTCTCATCCTTCGTGGTGTAAATTTCAAAACAGCAAGCGCAGAGTTGCTTGAAGAATCCTATTATGTTCTTGAGAAAGTATTTAACAGCCTTGAAGCCTATCCCCATGTAAGAGTTGAGATCGCAGGACATACTGACAGTCAGGGTGGTGATCAATATAACATGGCTCTTTCGTATGATCGTGCTAAATCAGTAATGAGTTATCTTGTTATGCGCGGTATTGGCCAAGATAGATTAATTGCCCGAGGGTATGGAGAAACAAAACCAATGGCAGACAATAATTCAGAAGAAGGGCGCTATAAAAACAGGCGTGTTGAAGTGGTTCCGATAAAATAATTTTGTCAGGATGCTGTTTGGGACATTATAAAAAATGATGAACAATAAGACTTTGATGAAAACGGTAATAGGTTCGGTTGTCGTATGGTGCTGTATGCATACAGCAATTGGCGAGATAAATCCAACAGGTGGATTTGGTGCACCCTACTTCCAGGCTGATTATATTCAGGACCTTTCCGAATTCAGTGCAGCACTCGTTAACCCGGCACTTCTCTACCGGGTGAATCAGTTTCGATTAGAACTGGGTATCTATCGTTGGGGTGGATTTAGTCCTTTTGATGATTTAGGGTACCAGCAATTCCACTTTCTTGCCCCTATACGTCTAAGGCATACCCTCGGTTTGACTATTATTGCAAGTGGGTCGGAATTTCAAGTAATGGTATTGGATTCAATCAGCCATTTGCCTAAGAAAAGTGGATTGAATGACTTCTATGAATTATGGTTTATTCCGCATTACAGCTTTCGTGTGCTTCCATGGCTGTCACTTGGCATTAACCCGAAAGTGGTGTTACAGAACCAATTTGGCAAATATAGTGCCGGATTTGGCCTTGATTTTGGCGCTTACGCGAATGTTTTTGACCATTACCGGTTTGGTGATCTTGGGGTAAGTTTAAATTTACAGGATATTGTTCCCGCTAATTTGAAATGGAAAAGTGAATCAGGTGAGGAAACGCCAAGGCAGCTTATGACCACACGGTTTAGAAGCGGTTTACGATATGCGGTCATGAATGATCGATTGATAATTGATGCGGAAGCTGTGGTGGAT
>CBDVBE010000360.1:0-6952 GCA_965372145.1 uncultured bacterium
ATAATTTTTAATATATTTAGTTATTTTTTTATAGTATCTTATAACTGGTAAAATAGAAAGTATGATATAACTTAAACTCACCTCCTAAAATTCAATGGCATTATGATCAATACAGAAAAATATACGCTGAAAAATCATGTGCGAATAGTCACTGCCACATCGCTATTTGACGGGCATGATGCTGCGATTAACGTTATCCGCCGTTTACTTCAGGATACCGGTGCCGAGGTGATTCATCTCGGCCATAACCGGTCAGTTGAGGAAATTGTCAACTGTGCGATACAGGAGGATGTACAGGCAATTGGTATAACCTCCTATCAGGGCGGCCATATTGAGTTCTTCACCTACATGTATGACCTGTTAAAGGAAAAAGGCTGCAGCCATATAAAATTATTCGGCGGCGGCGGCGGGGTTATCCTTCCCGATGAAATGGATGAACTGCACCAGTATGGAATCTGCAGAATCTATTCTCCTGACGACGGCAGGGATATGGGACTGCAGGGCATGATAAATGACATGCTGGAAAAATCCGATTTTCCGGCTGACGGGAGCAGTACTTTGAATCTCAAGACTCTTGAGAAAAGGGATATCAACAAGATTGCGCGCCTGATTTCTATTGCCGAAAACAATCCTGATACGGCTGCCGATACACTTGCTGGGATTAAAAAAACTGCCGCTAAAAAAAACATACCGGTCATCGGTATTACCGGAACCGGGGGTTCAGGAAAATCTTCGATCGTCGATGAGCTGGTACGGCGCTATTTGATTGACTTTCCCGACAAAACCATTGCAATAATATCGATAGACCCGTCAAAGCGTAAAACCGGCGGTGCATTACTGGGTGACCGGATACGCATGAATGCGATTAATAATCCACGGGTATACATGCGCTCTCTTGCCATGCGGCAATCGAGCCTGGCAATGCCGGACTACGTGCAGGATGTAGTCACTATTGTAAAAGCAGCCGGCTATGATTGTGTGATTATAGAGACTCCCGGTATCGGCCAGTCTGACACCGAGATCGTTGATTACAGCGACCTTTCGCTGTATGTCATGACGCCGGAATACGGTGCGGCCACGCAGCTGGAGAAAATTGACATGCTCGATTTCGCCGATATTATTGCATTGAACAAATTCGATAAGCGCGGCGCACCCGATGCATTACGTGATGTAAAAAAACAATTTGCCCGAAATCATCAACGTGATCATGACGATCCTGATACGCTGCCGGTTTTCGGCACCATTGCTTCACAATTTAATGATCACGGTGTCAATTGCCTCTACGAAGCTCTCATCGATTCCCTTAATAAAAAAGATGGCTATGATTTTAATTCAACCATGGAAATTTCGGACGAAATGTCTGAAAAACTGTTCATTATACCGCCAAACAGAACACGGTACCTTTCTGAAATCTCCGATACTATCAGAGAGTACAATGTGTGGACCGACGAACAGGCTGACAGGGCACAACAACTGCAAAGTATAAAGCAGACAATTGACACACTGAGCAATAAGGATACACCTGCAGACACTGACCTTCTGCAAACGCTTCAGGACGAACACACTGAACTTGAATCGAGCCTGACACCTGAGAACAGGGAGATTTTAAACCAATGGGGAGAAAAATATCAGGCGTACAAAAATGATATCTACTCCTATACCGTACGAGATAAAAAAATAGAAGTTAAAACACATACCGAGTCACTGTCGCACCTTCAGATACCAAAAATATCATTGCCGAAATATAAAGGCTGGGGTGATATCCTCAAATGGAATCTGCGGGAAAATGTTCCCGGAGAATTTCCCTTTGCCGCCGGGGTGTTTCCGTTCAAGCGGGAAGGTGAGGACCCGACCCGCATGTTTGCCGGTGAAGGCGGCCCTGAACGGACGAATAGACGCTTTCACTATGTTTCGCTGGGAATGCCTGCAAAACGTTTATCCACTGCCTTTGACTCCGTGACGTTATATGGTGAAAATCCTGATACCCGCCCTGATATTTATGGCAAGATCGGTAATTCCGGCGTGTCAATATCATGTCTCGATGATGCGAAAAAACTCTATTCAGGTTTTCACCTGTCAGCTCCTAAAACATCGGTATCAATGACAATAAACGGCCCGGGCCCGATAATGGCCGCCTGCTTCATGAACACGGCTATTGATCAGCAATGCGAATTATATATAAAAGAACAGGGACTGGAGAAAAAAGTTACCTCTCAGATTGAAGCTTTTTATAAGGAAAAAGGTACAAAGCGGCCGCAGTATCAGGGCGAACTGCCTAAAGGTAATGATGGTCTGGGATTACTGCTGCTGGGGATTACCGGCGACCTGGTACTGCCGAAAGAGGTGTATGAAAAAATTAAAGCTGATACCATCTGCAGAGTCAGGGGAACGGTTCAGTCCGACATACTGAAGGAAGATCAGGCGCAGAACACCTGTATCTATTCAACAGATTTTGCCTTAAAATTAATGGGCGATGTTCAGGAATACTTTATTAACAATAATGTCAGAAATTTTTACTCGGTTTCCATTTCAGGGTATCATATTGCCGAGGCCGGTGCTAATCCAATATCCCAGTTGGCATTTACCCTGTCCAACGGCTTTACCTATGTGGAATATTATAAATCCAGAGGCATGGATGTCAACAAGTTCGCGCCGAACCTCTCCTTTTTCTTTTCAAACGGGATCGATCCCGAATACTCGGTGCTGGGACGGGTAGCACGCTTAATATGGTCAAAAGCTATGAAACTCAAATATCATGCAGACGAACGCTCACAAAAGCTGAAATATCACATTCAGACCTCGGGACGCTCACTCCATGCGCAGGAAATTGATTTCAACGATATCCGCACCACACTGCAGGCACTGTATGCTATCTATGACAACTGTAATTCCCTGCACACCAATTCATACGATGAGGCGATAACCACGCCGACTGAAGAATCCGTCCGCAGGGCAATGGCCATTCAGTTAATTATAAACCATGAGCTGGGTCTGGCGAAAAACCAGAATCCGTTGCAGGGAGCCTTTATTATCGACGAACTTACCGATCTGCTTGAGGAAGCAGTATTACTGGAGTTTGACCGGATAACAGAGCGGGGCGGTGTTCTTGGCGCCATGGAGACAATGTACCAGCGAAGTAAAATACAGGAGGAAAGTCTGTACTATGAGACACTGAAACACTCCGGTGAGCTTCCTATCATGGGTGTGAATACGTTTCTTTCGTCCAAAGGCTCGCCGACAGTTGTTCCCGGTGAGGTAATCAGAGCTGAAGAAGAGGAAAAGAAGTATCAAATAGCAATGTTAAAAGAGCTTCACAAAACCTATGAAGAAATCTGCCCGCAAAAATTACAGGAATTGCGGGATACTGCGATTTCTAATAAAAATGTTTTCGAGAGCCTGATGGAAGTGTCTAAGTATTGCTCAATAGGCCGGATCACCAACGCCCTGTTCAATGTTGGCGGACAGTATAGAAGAAGTATGTAAAAGTAAAAGTAACGGTTCACAAAACGCCGCACTTCCACCACGAAGTAGCTTTTGGTACGCCTATTTTAAAAGCCTGATCAATAAATTTCTTATCCTTGAACAGTCACCACATTTTTATGCGTTTATACCACTTTGTGGTCTGTCTATATTTTTTGCACATAAGGGATGATGCAAAAGCAAGTTTTGCGGTCCGGGCATTATTTTTCAGACTCCAGGACAATTCGGAACAATGCAGGGCTTTATAGCCTTTTCCCTGTGAAAAAAATCTCAGGCCGGATTGAAAGTAATACTCTGCGGCACTGAGTATCTTTTTCAAAGCAGAAAGGTCACAGTCGCATCTGGGGCAGGTATCCCCGGAAACATCTTTTTTATTACACGCGGGACAGGCAATTCCCATTAATCCTCCAGATAGAAAAGCAGGTCGGATAGAGACTCATTTATTTTCGACATTTCTTCCCACTTTTCCTCATCTATTGCGTTGTCAGCATCATTAATCAGACTGCGCAGTTCTTCAGCATCCGTTTCGTCTATTTTATCAACAAGCTTTCCGGCGCGTTCCATCAGTGCCAGAGCTTTCTTCGCATCTTCATGAATTCCGAGAATATCGGCAACAGGAGACAGGGTTTTAATATTATCACGGGCGTTTTCCAGATTAAATTGTTTTTCAAGACCTCCGGTATCCATAGTAACAGTCTTTGACAAACCGGAACTTTTTTCCTCGGCGGTAACCGTAAGAATTCCATCAAGATCAAGGTTTAAATTAAGAATTATTTCATTGCCCTCGGGGACCTTGCTCAATTCCCCAATAGAAAACTTCCCTATTAATTTATTGTCATCGACAAGAGGATTTTCCCCCTGACAGATCTTGACGTCAACATATTTCTGATTGTCATGCATCGTATAAAACACGTCGCTTTTTTGCACGGGAAGCGTGGTATTACGGTGAATTATCGGCACATACACGCCTTCTCGCATAACACCTCCATACTCACTAACGACATCGGTTCCAAAGGTATAAGGCGTGATATCAACAAGTATTGAATTGGTTTTGTGCCCGCCAATAATACCGGCCTGCACTGAAGCTCCCAGTGCGACAATCAGATCAGGATTGATTTCGTGATGCGGTCTCTTTCCAAAAGCTTCCTGAAGCATTTCAGATACAAGCGGTGTGCGCGTTGAACCGCCGACCAGAATAACTTTGTTGATTGCGCCGGGCAGAAATGAGGCGTCCGATAATGCGGCGTGTACGCAGTCCATTGTTTTTTTCAACAATGGATGTATCATCTCCTCATATTCATGACGGGAAATTTCAAAATCAAGATGATACTTTTCAAAAATATACTCTTCCTGCATTTTGACAAACGGGTTATCAGAGAGTACGCACTTTGCCTTTTCTACCGCTTTCCAAAGCCGGTTATAGGATTGCGCATTCGTCCTGATATCGACAGTATGCTTCTCCCTGAAATAATCAGATACATGATCTATTATTAGTCTGTCAAAATCGTCCCCACCAAGATGCGTATCACCATGACTTGATTTCACTTCAACAATGCCATGCTCAATAACCACGACCGACACGTCAAATGTTCCTCCGCCAAGATCATAAATCAGAATATTCCGGTCGTCCGTATGATCCGATTCATAGGCAAGCGCCGCTGCTGTGGGCTCATTGATTATTCTCTGTACGTCAAGTCCAGCCAGTATCCCCGCATTCTTTGTCGCTTTTCTCTGTTCATCGTCAAAATAGGCCGGTACGGTAATGACCGCTTTATTTATCTCTTCGCCAAGATAGTCCTGCGCACTCTGTTTGAGCTTTCCAAGAACAAATGATGAGATTTCTTCGGGGGTATACTCTTTGCCGCCAAGTGGGAGTTTTTCATGCTCACCCATTTTTCGTTTTATCGACAGTATCGTGGATTCAGGATTAACCGTCATCTGGTTTTTGGCGGTCCTGCCAACAAGAAGATTATTATTCGAGTCCAGTCCAACACATGAAGGCATTATTTTTTCACCATCAACAGGAATTATTTCCGGTCTTCCATCACGAATCACCGAAACTTCCGAATTTGTTGTCCCAAGATCAATTCCGAGAATTGTTTCCATTTGTCCATCCCTTTCTTTTTGCGACAGTTACTTCAGCGAGTTTTAACACGTGTTCCCCAAGCATATATCCTCCACTGAATTCTTTAACCACCATATTCGGTTCAACGGTCTCATTTTCTTCGACTTCTATACCGATCATTAGAAGCGGATCAAATATTTTTCCGACCGTTACAACTCTTTTTATATTGTTATTTTCAAGCATGCTTTTAAAATTATCTATTAAAATTGACAACCCTTCTTTACTGTCTTTCGTTATCGTTCCCGTTTTTTTTAATCGAGTGAAAAAACCGCCGCCATGATCGTTGGTTCTCAGATTTTCCTGTAAACGGATAAGCCGTTCATAGATTTCCACTACAGGGAGATAGAACCTTTTTTTCTTTAAAATACCTTCTGCCTTTCCACCATCTTTTTCTCTCCGGTCCGGTAAAAATCTGCTGATTTCACAACCAAGTTCACTAATAGTCTTATCGTAGTGTATCAATGATTCCTGACTGCGCCGTGTGCTCTTTCTAAGTTCAGTACGTAATGCGCACAGCTCACTGTAAAAAGAATAGATATCCGGTTTCTCGTCTTCCGGTTCCCTGTCCAGATACTGCATGTCCGATATCCGGTTTATCCAAACCCTGCACTCCTTTTCGAGATGTGATTTGCGTCCTGAACAGGTATACCCGCTTCTCACGGGTTTCAAAATATCCACAATTGACAACAGAAGTTCTGCGAGAGAACGTAACATTATTTCCTTTTAGCGATACCAGTCTTTCAGATTAGCGATAACAGTCTTTCAGAAATGATTTCATTGACTCCCATTTCATTGGAGTACGTTTTTCTTTGAGTTGCTCGTGCTCGATAACGGCGCCCATTGGAGAAGAAATATACTGCTCTTTGTTGAAAAGAAAATATTTAACGCGGGATTCTTTATCTTTTAATTTTTCATAAGCGCCGCTTACCTCTTTAAATCTTTCCGGAAACAAGTCGGGTGGAAATTTTCTTACAAGGGCAAGGTACACTGATCGTACTATCTTATCATCAGGATTTTCTCTTATTCCAAGAACGGCATAAGGGTTCATTGTGTTATTTCCTTTTTTCTACTACCTGAGGTGAGCAATTTTTTATAGAATCGCTCAACTCAGGCTTTAGTACCTTATCAGATTACTTTCTTGTTTTTTAGAAAGTAATCTGATAAGGTACTTACTTGCGGGTTTATCCCGCGTTAATCAAACAGACATAATTGAAGTGAATCATTTACTGTTGAACTCTCTTCCCTTTCAATCCGGCTTCCTTTTCTCTGCGGGATGGATGCATCAGGGAATGTGTCATCATAGCCATCGTCATCATCATCGTCAAAAACAGGAAATTTCGGTAAGCC
>CBDVBE010000361.1:0-6948 GCA_965372145.1 uncultured bacterium
GGGACACGCATCTTGGCGGAACGGACATAGACACAGCAGTGATAGACTGGCTTGATACGTTCTTTTCCACCAGAACTATATTCGGCCACATCAAGACCAACATAACTGGTAATTTGTCGAGGGTGCTCAAACCGGCGAATATCACCGATTTCGGTAATAATGGTCATAGCGCTCAGTGTGTCAATACCACGGAAACAACTTAACGCATCTGTCGCTTTTTTGTATCGATCACCTTCTGCTATGCGGGCAATTGCGGCGTCAAGTTTTTCAATGCTTTCTGAAATGCTGGTATATTGAGCAAGCAGCATTTCAATGTCAATTTGACATATCGGCCGCTGTAGTGTCGTTGCCCTGGTTTTAAGCCAGGCAATATGCCGGTCTGTCCAGTTGGTTTTAATGTGACTTTCTTTTTTAAAATCGATATCGTAACGTTTACACGTTGATAATATATGTGTCTTTATCATTTTGCGCTGCTTAACCAGAAAGTTACGGGACCGCACGACATCACGCACCTCCTCATCTGTTTCGTTCGGGATGTATATCGGGGTCAAGAGATCTCTGGCATAATATTTCGCAAGTTTTAGTGCATCAAGACGATCTGTTTTTACGCGGGCCCCTGTTTTGACCGGTATTAATGATGGTGCAATAATATCACAATGTATTCCTGATTTACGCAAAAAACGATACAAGGAATATCCTATGTAGCATGCTTCGTAACAAAGACGGATGGTATACTTGTCCCTGAAATATTCATTAAGCTTCTTGCGCAGAACGCCATGATCAGGTTTACATTTAAACTCGACAATTTCGCCGGTTTCTATAACAATTCCAGCTCCATGAAAAGCTGTGTTGTCCACATCAATACCAACATAAACTATTTTTTTTGAAGACATAGGATGACCCCTTCATTTTTAAGTTAAGTAGTTGTTATACAACATAATTTATTCTGGTAACCAGCCCAAGGTAAGTGAGGGTGGTCATCCATAATATCTATCAGCCGGCTTTATGATAGTGGAATTAAGTCTTGTCTTATTGAAATTTTTTAATTATTTTCTAATATTGTATTTAAATTAGTAAAATACTCCAGTATGTGATTCCTATTATTATTTAACTATAACCTTTGAAATAATTCGCTTGATCTCTTATTTTGGTTTAAGAAAGGGGGTGGGGGGAATGCATTTTTTGCTGAAAAGGTTGTATTTTTACAAATTTCATCAAAAAAATGATTAAAATATCTGTTTATCTAAACATTGCTGAAGGTATCAATAAATCACCGAAATTTTACACCATCATATAATGACAACTTACAGTGTATCCCAAATTCTTGCCGAGATTGAGTTGAGTGGGGATGTTTAATCCTGGATTATTGATTTCTAAAAACACCTATTTAATTTTCATGTGATGAGGGTGCATTTTTTATCCAGGATTTAGAACCGGGATTTATTATCCAGCTGTATATTGCAAAGATGGGTAACATGTGTCTAAATATGTAAATGGATGTAAAATTCAGGTATCATAATAGATTTGCAGATCTAATTTTTTTGTAAGTTTTGTAAGTAATGTTTTATAATCTAATAAAATAAAAATAACAGATTTTAGAAAAGGTAAGGAGAAAATCTATGAAATTATTAAAGTGGTTAATAGCAGCGGTTGTTGTGAGTGCAAGTATTTTTGCTTTCAGTTGCTCTGAAAGTCCGGTAGAACAAGTAACACTCCATGAGGAGATGGAGTGTGATTCAGGATTTCAACCATCACCTGTTCGTGGAGGATGGAGAGAGATAAAAAATATACCTGGAATTGGTAATCCCCGGGCAATGGATATAGGATGTACTCATGATTCGAATCTATTTTGGTACATTGACAGAAATAATACGGATAGAATTTATGAAATACGGTATACTTTTGTCAATGGAGGTATTAATTGCGTACGGGAAAATACCGCAACATATACCAACAAAAATTTCCAAAGATTGGATGGAGGAACGGGGAGAGATGCGTGGCTTATTTCGAATGATGGTAGTCTTTACCAATATGATCGTTCTGCTCTTCGATTTTATCTTGAACTTTCTAGCGCCTATTATTATTGTAAAGATGTTGGATGTGGAGTTTCTCGCTATGGAGGTGGCAATGGAGTACGAGTAATTGCAAATGATGGTGACGATTGGGGTGTATTTCAACCATTCTCTCCCGCCTCAGCTTCATTGAGTGCAGATTTGTGTGTTTATAGTAATCATCTTGCCATTGATGTGCAACACACCTTTAGTACCAATAATACAATCTGGTGTGTTTTGAGTAGACCGGGTCAATACCCCTTCCCCCATAGAGGTTATTATTTTTTCGATCAAATCGGAACTGTTAGATCGTATGACATAGCAGTCCAACCTATCAACAATGTTCAAGATCCAGTCACATGGCTGATAGGTGGACAAATCCATTATTTATATGGCGGTCCAATATATAGATATTGTTATGGTTATTGGATTCAAGTTGAGGGACTGGCAACATACATCTCAATAGATAGTAAAGGTAATGTGTTTGTGGTTAATAAACAGGGGAAAATATATGCATCACCAAATCTTTAATGATGAAATTCGAGCGAACTGATATGATTAATTTAGACTGATAGTAATTTTGTTTTTACCGGCAATACACTTCTCAAGCTCTGGTGAACCGTGCGTGCTTTACAAACATGCACTTTTCTACCATATTTTTCGAGCGATACTATTTTGAGCAGACCAATTTAATAATAAATATTGTTTATTTACGGTCAAAAAGCAAGTTCAGGCAAGACGACAGGCGTGGCCATATTTACGGGCGGGAGAATTAGACACAAGTTTTGTCGAAGAACTCATAGTCTACTACAGGTTCTTCGTGCACGGTGACAGCAACAGGCACAGTCGGGGGTGCCCGTGGGACAGGCTCTTTCCACAACCCGGCCGCGCTCAGTACCATTCGAATAAGTACAGTTTCCTCTCGTTCGATAAACCCGACGATCTTCATCTCGGCACAACAGTTCGGGCACTTCAGAGGATCCACTTCGTACACACACTTTATCAAAGCAGCCCAGGTAATTCTGCGTTTTAACTGGTATGGGGTCAGCGGTCCTGACATAGACTCGTCATTGGATACCTGCTGTTTACTTGCCCGCATTCCCCTTCTCTTGTTTGAATAATAACCGTATTATGTGTAGTTTAAAATTATGTGTAGTAAAAAACTGTCATCCCTGTTAAAGTAAGATAATTGCGGTCTAATACAACACATAATTATATAGTTTTATAAATGAGTTATTCGATAAAATTAGGAAGATTTTTGTTTGGAATATTATTTGTTTACAAAGAGTATATTTTTCTTAGAATAAGCTCAAGCATCACATACAAGCGAATTTACTAAGGATTCTGGTGCAGATATATAGAAGTGTAATTTGATAAATAGAAGGTCTTTCTTTTATAATCACACCCATAGGGAATATTCTTGCCTCCGTAGATTTTTTTAATTATGTGTATCTTTTCCCCTCAAAAATTTAATTATATGATTGATTTTATTGGAGATATAGATGTGATAAATAAATTACTACACATAATTTTAAACTACACATAATATGGCTTATGTGTAGCTACACATAAGCCGTAATACCGTATCTGATGTTCGCCCTTGTTGGGGATGTGCTGTGTTACAGAAGCGAGAAAATCAAGCGGATCGAAGACCTGATAGTTTCTGTTCATGCCCTGTCGAAGGTCCATTTCCTGACCCAGCATGGGATAGCGCGTGCACTTGGGGTGGCTGGCGCGATACATGACTTTATCGTCATCCGTGAGTGTGACCATCCTCGCCAATGAGAATGGGCACCGGGAAATATACACAAAGTGTATAAGAAAAACTAAGAAATGAATTTCTAAGTGTTTCTTTATACTCGATAAGGCGCTGCATTCCCTCATAGTCATCAGCCTCTATGCGTACACTAGTGTCGATATTGAACCCGGAGTGTTTCCATCCCATCATTGACTCGATAGTGTCCAGTCTGAGCAAGCCCTTGTCAAAGAGAAGATCGAACACTTTATCACGCCAGATTTCCGTTGCACGCTCAAGCTTGACATAGGGGACTGCCTCGAAGTTACCGTCCGGAGCAAAGACACCCTCTGCACAGATTGCGTGTAGGTGCGGATGCCAGTGTACAAGGTTCCCGAACGTTTGTACTGCGCCGACCATAGCGGGCAGGTATCCTTCTTCGTCAATCTCAAGCTGCATGACTTCATGAACGGTTTCGTAGGCAGCCCGGCAGAGATCACCAAGAAAACTTCTCGTGAACCGGAAGTACACCCGCAGGCGTTTGGGAATAGTAAACACCCATTGACGGTGCGGGACTTCTGCAAGTACCTCGTTGAGTAAACGGTGCCCAAGTACCAGAGCACGTTTCTGGTCACAGGAGGGACAGCATCCTCGCTGCTTGCAGGAAAATGCAACAAAAAATTGCTCACCACATTTTGTACAGCGAACGCGGGCGAATCCGTAACGCAAATCACCGCATTTAATAAACTTGTCGATTGCCTCGCGTATCACCGGCCTCCAGAACCCGAACCGTAGACCGTAACGATCTGGATATACCTGCTCGAATTCATCGAAATATTTGACAACGAGCTTATAAAATGGAGATGATTCGGGATTTCGGGGACTGTAAAACTTGTCCCCTTGTGTGCTATTCCGTGACATGACAGCTTCCAGTGATAGAATATGGAACATGCTGTTGATAATACCCAATTATCCGCATTCAGACCGATTTTCAATCAGAAAGGCGGAAGCTGTGCACAGGCGAGCTCTGTCGGATATGTTTTTACCTATGAGATAAATACCTTGAGAGGACTTGCATCCAATACACTCGTAAATCAATATCCCTATGATTTTACCTATAATTTTACAAACAGCGGCAGCGGCAGCAACGGCTCTATGCCCAATCAGGGCTTCGAAATTGGCCAGAAACTCGGTATTCCCAATGCTGACGTTTACGGTGGCTTTGGGCTCGGTGAACATGACCGCTGGGTCTCCGGATATGAGGTCTATTATAATGGCATGCAAAACAGGGCTGCGAGTCAGTTTACCATTAATGTCAGTACTGAGAATGGTATTAATGAGATGAGAGAATGGCTTGATAACCATGGTGCCGGTGATGATAAGGGCGGCTGTATGGCCTTCTGTTACAACTCCAGCGGCTGCCAGACAATTTCTCTTGCAAGCGGCACACCGGAAGCCGGTAAAAAAGCAATCGTTGAATTCGGCTCCAGCGGCGGACATGCAGTATCGATAGCCGGGTATAATGACTCGGTCCGGTATGATTATAACGGCGATGGCCAGTATACCAATAACGTTGACCTTAACGGTGACCGTGTTATCGGCGTTGAGGACTGGGAAATCGGCGCGGTGCTTATGGTTAACAGTTGGGGTACCAGTTTCGGCAACAGCGGTAAAATATGGGTTATGTACCGGATGTGCGCTGATGGCATGTGGAGTACCAAGGTATATGCTATGCGTACACGGGAAGAGATTGTACAGCCACAGTTAACCTTTAAAACCACGATTGATCATAACCAGCGTAATCAGATAAGACTCAAAGCTGGAGTATCGAATGATTTAAATGCAACAGAACCGGATGAAACTATTTCATGGGGCAAAGCTTTTAATTATTCAGGTGGCTCCTATCCAATGTGCGGTGAGAGCGGCCCGTCTGAAATAGAGATAGGCCTTGATGCCACGCTGTTACTGGATGAAATAACCGGTAATCAGGCTAAATTATTTCTGCAGGTTGACTCTAAAGGCGGTACCGGCCAGGTGAAAAAATTCTCCGTTATTGATTACTCCGGCGGTTCACCCGTAGAAACTGTCTGTGATCAGACCAATGTTTCTATCAGCGGAACAACCTATTTATCTGTTCTATTTTCCGGACAGCCGGGTATCAAGATTTTGTCGCCAAACGGCGGCGAAAAATGGGAACAGAGCAGCCCGCAGACCATTGCCTGGAGTGATAATATTGACGATAATGTAAAGATCGAGCTGTATAAGGGAGGTGCAGTAAAGGAAACTATATCCGATAACACCGAAAGTGACGGCTCTTTTGAATGGGTTGTACCCGGAACCCTTGAGCCGGGTAACGATTATTCGATTAAGATTACCTGTGTCGTTGATCCATCCCTTATCGATGAGAGTGACGCGCAGTTTTTCATAGAAGAGGAATATATTATCAGTACGTTTCCACATATAGAACCCTTCGAAGATCTGGATCCGGGGAAAGTGGTTCTTCCTACAAAGTGGGAACAACTCGCGGATGATGATTTTGAGTGGCTGGTACTATCCGGTCCAACCCCATCTAAAGAATACGGCAGCACCGGTCCTGACGGCGACCATACTGATGGTAATGGAAATTATATCTATATAGAGGCGTCTGATCCTAATAATCCTGAGAAAAAAGCAAGCTTTGTTACGCCGAAATTTGATATTAGTAGTCTTGACGATCCGGAATTGAGTTTCTGGTGCCATATGTTCAGTGATTCCAACACCATGGGCGATCTCTATCTCGATATTTACGTTGACGGTACCTGGAAGAATGATCTCCTTCATCTGACCGATGATCACGGTGATGCATGGTTCGAGGTAAAACAGGACCTTACTGACTATGTCGGCAAACGGGTTATTTTCCGTTTTCGCGGTATTACCGGTGAGACCTGGTGCAGCGATATCTGCATCGATGATTTCAAGGTCGCTTCAGCACCGATAACACCGATTGTATTTGAGCTTGGCGTTCCATCTGCATATAATGCTGTAAATTTCGGCTCACGGATCTATTTCCAGGTTCCCGGCGGAGTTGATAAAACAACCGTTACTCTGTCACTGTATTCTATTTCGGGACAACGTTAAGGATTTTATCAGAAATACCACACCTGCCCGCGACAAAGAACACCG
>CBDVBE010000362.1:0-6938 GCA_965372145.1 uncultured bacterium
AATCCTGTTTCGGAAGTCTTCATCAGTATAGGCTGATCGCCCTGAGCCTATGATAACCGAGGAATCATCAATCTGTTCCCGTTCATATAATTTTGCAAGTGCGGGAATTAATTTACGCCGTGCAAGATCACCGGACGCACCGAGAATAACAATGGCAGAATTCTTCGTATTTTTTCGAGGTTTACAATCCATATGTTTTTCCTTTGTGTATTTACCGCACAGGGCTCAGCAGCTATATATCTTAACGCGGGATAAACCCGCAAGTAAGTTCCTTATCAGATTCCTTTCTAAAAAACAAGAAAGCAATCTGTAAGGTACTAATCTTTTTTCTTTGTTTTTCTTCTCTTTTTTCTTTTAACTACCCACCCTTTACAGGAGCTGCATCTGGTCTCGGCACACCATTGGCAGAAAAAACAGTCGGGGGACAATTATGCTTTTTCTTTCTTGTATACGACCTTGCCATAACATCCTCATACGACTGAAATCCTTAAGCGTTATACGTAGTAGAGGAGACATCGCCGCCCCTGCCTGTCCAGTTGGTATGGAAAAATTCTCCGCGCGGTTTATCGGTCCGCTCATAGGTATGCGCCCCGAAATAATCACGTTGAGCCTGCAGCAGATTTGCAGGCAAGCGTTCACTCCGGTACCCGTCATAAAATGACAACGACGATGCAAAGGCCGGCACCGGTATCCCCAGTTTCACCGCTTCAGCAACCACTCGCCGCCATGACAACTGGCAATCATTAATTGCAGTCTGAAAATAGGTGTCAAAGAGGAGATTTTCCAGTTCAGGATTATTGGTATATGCCTCTTTTATTTTTCCCAGAAAAGAACTGCGGATAATACAGCCGCCACGCCACATTAATGCAATATCGCCATAATGTAATTTCCAGCCGAATTCCTGTGCTGCTGCACGCAAGAGCATAAAACCCTGGGTGTATGAGATGATTTTTGAAGCAAAGAGCGCCTTACGGATATCCTCAAGAAATAGATTTTTATCGCCGTTGAATCCACCTGCCGGTCCCGGTAACTTTTGAGCTGCCAGAATCCGCTCATCTTTCATTGATGATAATGCACGGGCATATACTGCCTCGCTGATTAAAGTCACCGGAATACCGAGGTCGAGTGAGTTTATACTGGTCCATTTCCCGGTTCCCTTCTGGCCTGCCGTATCAAGAATATTTTCAACAAGAGGAGTACCATCCTCATCCTTATGGGCTAAAATGTCACCGGTTATCTCTATAAGATAGCTTTCCAGCTCTCCTGTATTCCATTTTGTAAACACCTCGCGCATCTCGTCATAGCCCATGCCTAAGCCGGATTTCATAAGATTATAGGCTTCACCAATAAGCTGCATATCACCATATTCAATACCGTTGTGTACCATTTTAACATAATGGCCGGCGCCGTCCGCACCGACCCAGTCACAGCACGGTTCATTATCCGCTGTTTTTGCGCATATCGATTGAAAGATATCTTTAATAATCGGCCAGGCTTTTTCATTACCGCCCGGCATTAATGACGGCCCGTACCGTGCGCCCTCTTCACCTCCTGACACACCTGTGCCGACATACAGTATTCCCTTTTCTTTAAGATACCTTGTTCGTCTGATGGTATCAGAAAAGTGAGAGTTTCCACCGTCAATAATTACATCTCCCTCTTCCACATGGGGAAGCAGGGTTTCGATGAAGGTATCAACCACCTCCCCGGCCTTGACCATGAGCATTATTCTTCGGGGTTTTTTTAACAGCCCGATCATTTCCTCAATCGAATGGGCGCCAATAATATTATCCCTGCCCTGTGTATCACCGGCGATGAAATCATCTACCCTGGATACTGTCCGGTTGAATGCAACAACAGCAAAACCATGGTCACTCATGTTGAGGATAAGGTTACGTCCCATTACGGCGAGACCTATGAGGGCAATATCGGCTTGTTTTTCCATGACATCGTTAACCTTTAATGAAGTTGACAATTAATTCTCCTGTAAAATCTCGCTTTCATACTCCTTTTCAAGGTTATATTTATGTTGCTTTTCTTCTTCTGCCAATTCTTCAAACAGGTATGTTTTTTCGAGATCTAATTCAACAGCAGCAAGCTTGGAGTATAATTCATAGGCTTTCTGTTCAGCCTTCATCGCAAATATGAACACATCCTGAATAGAACTATTTTCGTTTAAATCTTTCTCTACAAGATAGTCCGAAACATGAAAATCAGGAACACCACCTATCCCGGCAAGTGTATCATGGTTTGTTTTCTTAAATGCTTTCAGCTTTGCCTCATGACCCCGCTCCATATTTGACATATCTTCAAGCATTTTCCGAGTGCCGGCACCCGTAACAATTCCCGCATATTTTTCATACAATTCAGCGGCTTTTATTTCCTGCTCAATGGCAAACTGGATTGCATCTTCAAAATTAGTAACCATAGCACCTATCCTTAATCAAAATTGTGGTTAATGAGTATCAGTAATCCAATTAACTGTATTATCGGTAAGGTAGTGATGCATCCATTCATCGAACCATTTAAAGCAATCGCATCACTACCCATTTTTCCAGGACATATTAATAATTTTCCGCCATTATTTCAAAGTACTCGGTTGGATGTTTACAAGCGGGGCATGTTTTCGGCGGCTCAGTACCTTCATATACATGACCACACTTACGGCATTTCCATTTCACCGGCGTATCTTTCTTAAAAATCGTTCCTTCCTTAACACTTGCGAGAAGAGTAGTATACCGCTTTTCATGCTCCGCCTCAACATTGGCTATTGCACTATACATGGCTGCTATTTCATTAAAACCCTCCTCTTCAGCCACCTGTGCAAATCCGGGATACAGGTCAACATACTCCTCATGTTCACCCGCAGCAGCAGCGGCAAGATTCTCTTCAGTGGAGCCGATAACACCGGCCGGGTATGCTGCGGTAATCTCCACCATACCGCCCTCAAGATATTTGAACATTGTTTTTGCATGCTGTTGTTCATTTTCCGCAGTTTCACGGAAAATATCACCAATCTGATAGTACCCCTGTTTATCAGCAACCTTTGCAGCATAGGTATAGCGGTTGCGTGCCTGTGACTCACCGGCAAACGATTTAAGAAGATTCTGCTCGGTCTTTGTACCTTTAACACTTGCCATAAAAAACTCCTTTTTTAAAACAGTTAACCCGATTAATTCATAAACTTTCCTGAAAATGTATTAATTTCAATCATATCAATAGGTTTTAAATATATTCGTTATAATTTTATTTTAACCACAGAAAGTATAGTAATTTGCATAACTTGTTTATATATAATATGGTTGATATATTATTCCTTAAGTTAAAATCATGGTAATCATATTAATCCTGAATAATCATGGTCAAAAATGTCTGTTGATTATTTTCTTTTTAAAAAATTGGTTTTTATCCATTGCCAATTTAAATAGAAGTGAAAAAGTGCTGCTGCGACAAAGATATAGCCCCCAAGTCCGTGAATAACTTTAAACGACTCATATGATATTTCCTGTATAGGATCGTGGAAAATACCGGTAAGGGCCTGTGATAAAAATAATAGAATCAGAATTGGATTAACGATTTTAAGTAAAATGGATTTATTCATTGATTGCTCCCTTTCTATTACGTCCTGGTTAAAATGAGAATGTAATTATCGGAATCAGAGTTAATCCTGAGTAACAGTAAGAGACAACCCGCGTCGGTATTTTAACCTCATCAACACTGGCTGAGATAGAAAGCCAGATTGAGGCGCCGGTAACAATAAAACCAATTATCCGGTGTGCCCTCCTTATTTTTAGCCGTCTTTCACCTTCACTGAGTGCGGCTGTCATACCTAGAGCGCCGTTCACTCCCATTAACGCAAGGTTGGTCACAGAAGCGGCTTTTGTCAGGTTCGTGCTGTTATCATCTACTAAAGAAGCAACAGATGCATAGATACCGGCTCCCTCGATTATCGGTAAAGTGATATAATGGAAGACGTCTTTTCCGGCAGATGCTGAAAGCGAAAATAATAATATAAAACGAAAAATATTTAACCATGCATTCTTCATTATCACCCTTTCCTTTGAATGAACCGGGCAATTACCCTGGTAATTGCGTAAAGAAACGACTCCAGTCTTTTCCCGCTTTTTCTCCTGCCCGGTTTTTAGTACCGTATACTTCAGAACGAAAGTGACAATCATATTAGTCCTGAATAGTCCGGGTTAAAAAGTTATCATTGCTTTTGCAAGCATAGTATGTTTTGTTTTTAAATTATCTTTTTTTCCTGCTGCGAATAATACTTTTATCTCTTTTCCCGGAGTAATTACTACATCTTTATCATCGCCGCTATTGAGTGGAATAGTAAACGATAATGTGGTTATACCGTTTTCTTCAAAACAGGAAGATTCAATAATATCATCTTTGCCGCCAATAAGTGTATCAGCTTTATGTTTAATGGGTTTAACACCGTAATTATCAACAATTACCTGATTTCCATTATCATTGCAGCCAATGATAAAATTGGCGCCTTTCATCTTTTTCACCGGGTCAAATCCTACTGCAACCCATCCTTTAGTCGGACATGATACTTTTGCCACCAGATTGTCCTCATCAATGCGATATGAAAAAGTGAATTTCTTTGCGGTAACTGTTGTAAACTTTTTTTGTGGCGTAACTTTTTCTTCTGTATTCTGTTCATCTGCACAGAGGGTTAAAACAAGACCCGCCACTATAAAACTGATAATACATTTTTTCATTACTCCTCCATTGTTTCTTGTTTATTTAAAATCTAAATGCCACTCCAATGCGCCGCCCACAACTGTTCCCGGTGACAAATCGCTATCACTTGAAAAAAGAGG
Organism: uncultured bacterium; assembly: GCA_965372145.1. Classification (GTDB taxonomy): domain Bacteria; phylum Fibrobacterota; class Chitinivibrionia; order Chitinivibrionales; family JANQEN01; genus CBDVBE01. Next base: position 4,836 of record CBDVBE010000362.1, read on the forward strand.
GGCATAAAATGCACGCAGGCCGATTATTTTATCACGCCCTGAAGAGCCTTGAAATGTCAATCCGAATAACTGGCTGAGAAACGGTCCGGCAGCAAAGAAAGATTCACCTTTATTGTCCTTATCAGAACGATAATCAGGACCATAATGAAAACTTGCGCCAATACTCGGGCCAAGAACAACATATCGATCCTCAGCAATTTTATGTTTAAATTCCAGACTGACTGCAGGCTCAAACTGCAGCATTTTAAAGGCTGCGGCAAAAAGCACAGGACGCATAACGGGTATATTAATCCCTAAAGTCACTTTATCAGTTAAAGAAAATTTTATATCCAGCATAACATCAGCAATAAGCCCGCCTTTTACTCCTCCGGGTGATGCCACGCACATACGGATATTATCATACCGCGCACCAATCATTACATGAATACCAACAGAAACGGTCTCATTCTTTTGTGCAATAACATCCATCCGGAGGCCGGTCAGCAGGACTAAAGAAAACAGGGTAATATATTTCACAGGTCAATTATTCCTTTCTGTTGAGATCATTTTTCTCCTTAATCGCCTTCAGTTCCAGGAGATGACATTTCTCTATATTTTTATCTTCTTAGCTAAGCTCCCGTTCCGATAATCCCCTCGATTCCTTTACTGAAATCAGTTAAAACTGTTGTCACCCTTCCTGCAAGTTCACGGTCCAATAATAATAATCCCTGGGAATTATCTTTGATTAACTTCAACTGGGCAATGATATCCGTATCATTCTCCTCTTCCTCGACCTGTTCTGTCACATACCACTGTAAAAAAATCTGTGTAGCATGATCTTTCTCTTCAATGGCGATCTCCATGAGTTCATTAATCCATGCAGTCACCTTCTGCTCATGTTCATACGTTTTTTCAAACATATCCAGTGCTGATTCCCACTGTGCGGGCGGCTCATCAATTGCCGGCAACTTATTCGTACCGCCTTTCCGCTGAATATATTCAAATATTTTCATAGCATGCAGCATCTCTTCATGATACTGAACCATAAACCAGTTCGCAAATCCTTTCAATCCTATTTCATTGCTGTGCGCAGACATGGCCATATACAAATAGGCAGAATACATCTCCCTGTTCACCTGGATATTCAGTGCCTCTTCCATTTTTTTACTCAGCATAGTAAATGCTCCTTTCGTTTTATTGATTGCCATACGAGGTAATTGCAAAAGTCGTTTTTGAGATCCCTAAATCCCTTAATAAGGGACTTATAAGGATTTTTTTCTATTATTTTTCGACTTTTGCAATTACCTCATACTATTATTTTCAGTACTCTAAAAATAGTACTATGCACATCTTCTATCTTGTCATTTTATTGTAATAATTTCTTATTAAAATTCCCTGACTTCTTTTTTCTCTTTCTGCAAATAATTATCAGATGACTGAATATATTCTTTATTACCTGGTATGACCACATGTTTTTGAGCGTAAGCTCGTCCCCCGGCATGGGCATCACCCATATACAGCTTATCCCCATTAACCATCCTGTCGGCAAGGTTGTGGAGATTTCCCGCGCGACGGGCGGCGTCAACATAGGCATCAAGCAGTACCGTTTTCACCTCATCGTTGCCATGACGGTATACATTGGCTATTGCCCAGGTTAAATGCCACTCATCGAATCGTTTAAAATCACCGATATGCTGAAAATACAGTTCGGAAACAATCTCAGCTTGCTTTGGATTAAATTCCTGGTCACGGATTGCCCAGATGGTTAAGCTTGCGCCAAATTTATGTTTTGCAATATCAATTTCAGCGATCTCCAGGGTTTGATCAATATCAACACCCTCCAGTAGTACCTCACCGCGATTATGAGTGAGATATTTCATACACCCTGAGGAAAAAAGGGTCACGAGTAGGAGCAAACTCAGTGTTATTGTTAACTTATTTGGATATTTCATAATAACCTCCTTGAAACAGTCTATTCTTCTGTAATAGATTTAAACTGCATATTTCATGCCAAATAATTTAAAGGCAGGCAGACATAAAGAAATCGTAACCGTTCACGGGTTCAAAGGTTAAGGGTTCAGGGTTCAGGGTTCAGGGTTCAAGGTTCAAGGTTCAGGGTTCAAG
>CBDVBE010000363.1:0-6890 GCA_965372145.1 uncultured bacterium
TATTGACCTGAACTTTGGGCACCTCCTATAGCCAACGGAGCATATATACATGTACCTGCGATATAAATATAGCCTGATGTATCGGCAGTATCAGGGAACATAACTTTGATTGCCCCCGGCTCTTTGAGAGTATCAATCAGATTATCTATGGTATCATAATTAACAATTATGTTGGTGTGCAGAAAACGAGTCCCGCGGCCTTCCCGCAGAGCCTGAATATTGAATGTACCCTTATCGGTAAATGCAAAGGAATATCTTCCGGCCGAATCTGTTGTATCAATAAAGGAATTTGGCAGTGATGCGTCCTTAACAGGGTTATACTCTTTGGGCAACAAAGTTACAATTGCACAGGAAACAGCATTACCGGCAGAATCGAAAACAACGCCTTCTACCAACGCGGTAACATTTCCATCTTCTGTGGCACTGCCTGCTGTTGGTCCGATACTGCATGATGACAACAGTACTGATCCTGCCACGAGAGTGGAAAGCAAAATGAAGCAAATATTGTATGGATTCCGATTCATCTTATTCCTTAATTCATGACGTACCTTTTACTTTCCTGGTTACCGGAAAGAACTGAGATTTGAACCGTATCACCCGATCTGGTTTCTCATCATCTACCGTGATCTGCAGCAGCATTTTTCTAAAACTCTGGATTTCTTCCTTTATCAGCTTAAAGTTTTGATCAGAGACCGTAAGGGCTAATCCTGATAAACTCACTATAATCGGGATTGGTATAAATATTGATTATATCCATACTCTACGCTTCTCACACTGTTTTAAACAACAATTTGTAAGCGGTTACAAAAAGAAAAAAGCAGACCTGTATATAATTATCCAGATCTTCCCTAAGCAATCTGAACAGGCTGGAATGATTGAATTTTAAATCGCACCCCTTCAAGTACTTTCCTTCTTGGACATACCTAGTAATAATATAACAAAAAAACAGTAAATAAAGTGTTTTTTTCAATATTTTTATAAGTATAAGCACTCTATAAAAAAATCCTTATTTTATATACTATTTCGCAATTTCTAACTTATAAAATATGGGAAGCCATGTACTCTTCCCGAAAAACTGTACTGTTATCAAAACTCCTTGAACATCTTATTCAATAAACGTTTTCAACGTCCTATGACCGGCTGTGCCAATTATTTCCAGTATATACACCCCTGACTAAACAAAAAACGGTACAGTTATATTCTGGTGATACGGCATACCATTGTATATCTCTTTTCGCCTGCTGTTTACAGCAGCCAACACTACCCTTTGTCTGCCTTTAACCGGTGTAACAATATGCAGGTTCCCGCCTTCCCGTGTTACAATGAACGGTTCTGACATACTCGGTTCACATTTCTGATTGACCGGTATATCCGTTAAGACCATTTTGAAGAACAATTTCCACGGCTGAAGTAACAGCGACTTGCGCAAGTACACACAATAGCAACAGAGTAACCCGCATCGTTTTCCTCATGATACATTTGTGTAATATCAACACCTCTTTTTCACCGCGATATTCAACTTACTTAACAAACGTCAGAATCTTTTTTTCAGCTCTCTTTGAAACACCCTCTTCCAGAGCCAGCACATACGTACCGGCACCGACATCTGAAATGTCCAAAACAAAAGTATGTGCTCCCTGGTGCATAAACCCTGACTCTATCTTAGCGACATTTTTCCCCTGTAAGGTAAATAGTGAAAGTATAATATTCCGCGATTCAGCAAGGGTATACTGTATCCGGCACCTGTCGCCTTTTATGCGACAGGTAACAGGAATAGAACTGCCGGTTACACCAGACTCCCCTGTCAAGACGGTTGTTCCACCCTCACCATAATAAATTTTCACCCCCTTCAGGTACACATTCCCCGATACAAGATCGAGCTTGCCGTCACTATTCAGATCATACAGACAACCAAACATGGCACTATAATTCTCTTTAATGACAGCAAGCGTACCGTTATCATCACGATACTTCAGTTTTTCCTTATTTGTGATATATGATGACTGTGAAAAAGAGGGCGCGGTATTTGAACCGGTGTTTCTATAGACAATGTAATCCGATGATTTTTCATTTCCGATTATCATATCTTTCTTTCCGTCATAGTCAAGGTCAGCCACAGTAACCATGGGTGTTTTTTCCCGTATGACAAATCCTCCGCCGGAGAGCTTACTGAATCCGGGAAATGCATACGAACTCTGGGAACCGCTGTTTACATACAGCCTGATATGTCCCCAGTACAAATCAGCGGGTTCCTCCCCGTTGCCAACGACAAGATCAAACTTACCATCTTCATTCCAGTCTACAATACAAGGAGAAATTTCCACTTCCGCTCCCAGTTTTATATCCTGACCACTGGATTTCAAATTCCCTTCATGGTGCAGAGTTCCGTCATTTTTCCTGGTACAGTACAGTAAAGTCCCATAATCCGGATCACCAACAATCAGATCATCCAACCCGTTATTATTCATATCCACAACCTGTGGTACTGCCGCGCCGCATCAGGTCGACCCCACTGAGATTACATTGCCGTCAGCTTTGAGAATAGTTCCGGAGGAACTGAATTCCGGCGCTGTTTTCGTGCCGACATTTCGATACACAGCGACATACCCCGTATTGTTACTGCTGTAACCAATGACAAGATCGATTAATCCATCTTTATCCCAGTCCGCGACAGCAGGAGCACAGAATGATATTCCATCTAACTCCAGATGCAGCGGTTTTATAAAGGACTGAATTTCACCACAGACTCCGTAAATATACACCGACACTACTATTGCACCAATACAATGCCACCCCATAACACTTTGCCTTTGCTCTGTTTATTTAATAATTTTGCCTGGAACGAGATACACAGGCACTTTGATAATATCGCCTAGGGGTTCGAATATCTGAAGAACCTATTGAGGATCGTAGGGCCTGTGTTTAACGCACTGTAATAAGCTGTTGTGAAGAACAACATTTTTCATACGAGGGGGCGGAAGAAAAAAACAACTGTATCCTCCACAACAGCTTCAAACTCTGAGCTTTTCACTTTCGATTAACATGCAGATGCTGCTATATGTTTCAATTAAATCAATAAAATCTCATATAATTCAAATAGTATTATGCTTTACTTTATTTATAGTTGACATAATTTATTATAAGCGCTCAAAAAACATATTGTCTGGAGGTAATTGCAAAAGTCGAATTATAACTTTAAATACTCCTTAAAAGTCCCTTAATAAGGGATTTAGGGATTCAAAAACGACTTTTGCAATTAGCTCTGCTGTATTCGTTTACTAATATACCAATAACAAGCACATTTTTTCATTTTTTTTGCATGGTAATCATTTTTCTGCTTATGTATTTATAAGCACTAAAAGTGTGGTGGTGACTGTTTTTATGGGATTTTAGCGCTATTATTTTTAAGATGGTTACAACATTCTTGTTTACCGGATATAAAAAAATGACAATCTTTTTCAGGAGCGGGGTTAGCATACTCCCTGTAAAATTCATATTATCCGCTAGTGCTTACTTATTTGTAAGCGCTATTTGTGTTTTTATTAATATTAATATGAAATATTTAATTTCCTTTGTTATATTATAGAATAGAGAGAAGAAGTACTTTCGCGAGAAAGTTGATTACATTTATCATATTGTTTTTAGCGCAATAACAGAAACTCTCCAAACTGGATACATGCCCTGTTAAAAGTGTGAACCAGTGGTAAGAAACCATAAATTGAGTGCTTATTTAATTACTTAAATTTATTTGGAAAATTTACCGGCATCAAGACCTGCAAATATACTAATCACTCAAGAGAACAACTCAATATCGTCAGATATCAAATTTTATATAAATCGGTAATCAAGGAGGAGAAATCATGTTTAACCCGTTATTTTTTCAACGTAAAAATTCCGTTTTAAGTGGATTCTTCGTTTTCGTGTGTATCACCGGCCTTGCCTTTGGTGACCTGGAGGAAGCGTGTGAAGTCATGTATCATGGTGATGTCGCTGATTTGAATGACTCCACGGTCATTGTTCCAGAAGATGTCGTTGCACTTTCGTCCAAAGTAGTCGTGAACACCCCAACTGAGGTTGTTGAAATGCTGGGAGGAACGCCATCAATCTTTTTTATTATCGATCATTCCGGCAGTATGTTTATGCAGAATAATAACCAGGATAGATGGGGTGAACGATTCAAAGTTGCATTTGCACTCGTAGACAGCATTTACAATCTCTTTGACAGCGCCGAAGTCGGTGTCGCGGTATTCAGAGAATATCTTTACTTTGACCCTACAGATGAGAGCAGGTTCGCCACAACTCCCAAGCAGAGTTTTAACGGCTACCTGCCGTTTTTTCAACTTAATTCTTCGTATTCGCCCGATGGTAAGATGGGTTATGAAATCGTAAAACAGTATCTCGACTCTGACACCATTACCGAAACCAACCCCTTTACCGGTCAAACCTGGGAATATGTTGACCTTAAGTATCGCCCTTCAAATTACGACCAGTTTGATCAATCGACAAATATTACCGCAGGGTTTCATGCCGCCCAGCACGCTTTTGAATCAGCAAAATATCCTAAGAATCGTCGATTCATCATCTTTTTATCCGATGGTGAAGCTACCGCGCCCTTTGGTTCCGAGAATCAATATATCACGGATGTCCAAACCGCGACGCCAACCACCTTTACCGTATTTTTTACACAGAATAATACTCCACCGCAGGACCTGGTCAATATGACCGACAATATAAAAACTAATGGTTACTCCGCCTCAAATGAAAAAAGTGATTTGTGGACAATAAATGTCGGACCGGAAAATTTAATGGATTTTCTTATAACAAATGTGTTAAACGTCATAACGAGTGTCATAGTTTCTCAACCGGTTAATATCACTATTGCAGGTGCTTCGGTTAGTGACTTTAACGGAGGTATGTTTACCTTTGACGACCATTTCCCTTTGCTCGGGGAGACAACCCCATTCGCATTTGAAATAAACTATAAAATTGCCAAGGACTCAATTGTTGACCTGGGTAACGGTCAATGGGACACTATTGTTGTGCAGTCGGATTCAACAACTGACGGATTGTTTAACATTAAAATTGTTGACGGGTCCTCTCTTCCCGATTCCGGATTCTACCCGAATAAATTTACTATGGAATGCTGGGAGCGCGGCCTCTCTTTTTACAATGGCAACAACGAAATTTTCAGCGCCAATGAAACGATGAATGATTTAAAGGTCAGATTTGACTGGGAGCCCGGAGAAGCCGAATACGCCTATACAAACGCAACGGTTGAGCTATTCACAGTAGCGGGGAATAATCAGGATAAGGAGACACTGAAACTGGACCAGAACGGTGACCATTTCATCAAAGGCTTTAAACAGGAAATACTCAATCCTAATGAAAATCCCACCCCAAACGATGGAGTTATTCAGCACTATGCCGACGATAACCTGATCGCGGTTTTCAGAAACAACGAGACTCCAAAATTACCGCTGGACACTATCTGTGACACACTTCCTTTCAGGCTGGGCGGTTTCATTCGGCCCCGGCGAGCCTATTATTACGACAGAAAATTCGAGGATGGTTCTACTGGCGCCGATGGGTATATCGACAGCATTTTTATCCGTGTTGAAACTGATATCGACAACGGCCTCACGGAAGCGCATCTCAAAGAAATTATGGACAAAAAATTACTTACTCTGCCGGAATTCCGCGATTTTACTATTAAAGGATACGCATTAAGGAGTGATGGTTTTGAGCTGGAAGTAGAGGAATCGAAGAACCACGAGCCAGTAACCTATATCAGAAATGATGACAGCATCGTGGTCAGCGAGTTGATATTAAAAGTCGGCGGTTGGCTGCAAGCGGCCACCATCCCGATCTATGATAAAGTAGCGCCGATCATTGTGCGTAAAGTGATATCTTATGGCGGTGAGAATAAATGGACACCGCTTTTGATTGATTTTCAGACGGATACTCGGGACACACTGATAGTACTCTTTTCAGAACCTGTCAGAGAGGTAACACACGACATCCCTTTTCATTTCCTTGATTACCAGAATAACAAGCAGTATACCGCGACTGTAAATGATGAAAAATATAAAAACGACAATCAAATTACCTTTTCCGTTACAAAGATTAATGACGGCGTTGAAAAGATCAGTACGGGCGACTCGATCTGGATATATGAAACAGACCGCGTGGGGGACATAAGTCTTGATGAGAATGGAGATACCACCAGTAATTTTCAGAAACAGTCAAAAAACAGACGACGTGTTATTAACACGGTACAAAAACTGGTACCGTTCGACCTGACACCGATATCAATTTCGCCCCTTGATATAACTGATATCAATAATGAAGAGGCAATCGTTCCTGATGAAATTATCATCCTGTTTGATGAAAACGATCTTAACAATTTACATTTACAGCAAAACAAAGATGGTAAATATATCGGTATGATTATTCAAATCATCCCGGATGTTGATGATATAAAATCATTGCCATATCTTGAACTTGAGGGCACGCTTTCGATATTTGATGCTTTGGGAAATCAGGTAATTAGAAACAAACCGATGAAATTCAATCAAAAAAACAAGACCCTTAATTACATCTGGAATGGGAGAAACAACAATGACAGGAGCGTCGGCATGGGCGCCTATCTGGCTATGAGCTACATTACAAAATGGCCGCTTGGCAAGTCTGAAAACAGCAGAGGTAATCAACCGAGCGAAAAAACGATAAAAAGGTTCTTTCTGGGAATTAAGCAGTAAGAGGTGATTGCAGAAGTCTATTGCATTGAACATTTCTACGATTCCAACAAATATAGTAATGGTCACTTTTGAGGGAAGGGGTAACAATGATCTATACGCTAAAAAACACTAACTCCACAGGAGATGATATAT
>CBDVBE010000364.1:0-6785 GCA_965372145.1 uncultured bacterium
GGTTCCGATCTGGCCGCCCACCTTTTGAAAGGCAAGTTTCTTAGTTGCTCCTACGCGCCAGACAAACCAATCCCATATTATAATTCTTTCAATGCCAAAACATATTCTTGCACCTATCGATTCAAGAGAAGTATACTCATTATCAATTTTCTTTTTTGAATAATCTTCATAAAATCCTTCTACGCCGGCCCAGAAGAATCCTCTATCAATATTAATATTTATTGCAAATCCAGCATCAAAATCTATAACACGATTTTCACCTTCGTTATATTGCACTAAATCAAAACCGATATGAGGAACAAAATCACCATTTAATGAAGAAAGTGCCGAAAAGAGCCGTATGTCAGCAGAAACAAAAATATCATTCTCCGCTGCTGTAATAAGTTTTAGAGCAGATGTGTCACCAGTTGTGCTAATTGATCTCGATTCTCCGATCTTTGTGGTCAATCCTCCATTAACGGACACTTCCATATCCATAGTTTTTGCGACAGGCCAATTTACTCCAGCAGTACCTTTATACAGCTTTGTTTCTTTCCCGTCCTGATCATTATCTTTTTCCTTCTGGAAAGCAATGTATCCACCAAGACCAATCATACCACCATTTTTCAGAGCTAAACCCAATATCAAATCAACTTTTCCGACAGGATCAAGATAGGTAGCAGGTTCAATAATACTGGAAGTTCCAGTACCAAAAAATCTATCAGAAGTTGGTGTTATGTAATCAAGCATGTCATCATATCTGTTAAACACTAGTCCCAATGAAAGCATTGGATACTGATCACCCGCATCAGCTGACTGATTGAGAGAATAGGAAAGGATGCCGCCAAAATATGGTTTTTGCGGATCCCTGTTATAATTCGCAAGTCCTGAAAATTGACCCGTTGTATCAAGGGAAGTATCGGCTTTATAAATTCCCATTGAACCCATCAGCATATTAGGATATATACTCACATTAGCGGGATTCCTGAACACACTGATATCGTCCATGAAAAAGTTATCCGAACGTCCCATTGTCAACACACGCGAATCAGTCGCAAATAAGGAATAGAAACATCCAGCAATAATGAGAGCAATCAGCACTTTCCGCATAAACGTCCTCCGTTAAAGAACACAATTTTTGTGATATGATGTTTTATAATTTCTTTGAATGAATAATATACATTATTATTGTGAAAACACAAACGGATAAACAACTTCTGTAACATCACCAGGTTTATCAATTTTTTCAAAAACCCACCGCTTAATCTTAGAAACTACAGTTTTCTCTAATGGTGGATCATTCATAGTCGAGCTTACTACCGAACAGAATATTACCTTACCGAACTCATCAATGGCAAATTTTACAGTAATTCTTCCTTTAAGTCCAGGTTTTTCTCGTAAACGTTTATTGTACGCATATCGAAGAGCGGCGAGGTTTTGCATAACAACACGCATAATACTGGCTCTGCTTCTACCACCGGTTAAAGCTCCACCTTTTGTAAACTTTGGTGCAGCAATCTTTAAAGAACCACGTTTCTTCAGATTCAGGTTTCCACCGTCGCCACCCATCAGGCTACCGATAAGGTCATCGATACCACCTGAGCCGCCACCGAAACCACTTCCATATCCGGCACCATAACCGATACCAGCAGCGCCTTTTCGTCCGACACCACCGCTACCACCTGCTTTTAAACCACCGACTCCCTGTAGAATAGCATCGATACCGGAAGCAAAACCGCCTTTACCAAAAATGTCAGCGGAAGCAACTGTTTTACCTTTAATCTGACCTGATATAATTCCCAGCACACCTTTGCGGGTAACACGTGCACGCGGATCACCACCACCACCGGTTCTACCACCTGCACCTTTTTTCTTCTTTTTCAGCTTTTTCTTCTCAGTTTTTATTTCCTCTTCCTTCTTATCTTTCTCTTTCTGCAGCGTTTCCGGTAATTCTTTCACGATCTTTGCAACACGCTCTTCCGGCATTTTTTCAAAAAAGTCAGTGGCTACTTCAACTATCTCCCGTGTGCTTAACCAGGCACCCGCAATTACCGCGAGTATCAAGCAGACAATCTCAAGATTCCGCAAACGGTTATCTTTCTCTATGATAAAAATATCAGCACGCTTTTTAAGATTGTCGGCATACTCCTGATCTGAAAGAATTCTCCCTGGTTCTTCGTCTTCATCATCGTCATCATATGTCCTTTGTGCCGTAGCTGCAACAGCTCCACTGAGTGTTACCAGATCAATTGTCGCCCCAACAGCTTCAAACCGTTGCTTTAGTTCAGCTGCTTCATTTTCATCCGCTTCTTTTCGTATGCACACATCTTTTCCCTGGATGGCAGCAAGAACCGTTTCTTGAGGACTACCTGACCACTTGGCAATCTCTTCTGCGATTGACGCAGCACGGCGGGAATCATCACACCTTTTTATGAGTACTTTATACTTCACAATTAACCTTCCCTTTCCATTACTGCGAAATTCATATGGTTATAGCCTACTTTACCACAAGTATTCATCACTTTAAATAACACATCAAATTCGATATTTTTATCTACCTGTACAATAACCTTTCCCAATACCTGATTCAATGCTCCCATCCTAACCATTTCCTGCTCTTGTGCATAACAGGAAGCTAACTTCTCCTCCAGCTTTAAAATAATAGGATCAGGATTTTCCAAAGGAATTCTCCGTGCATCCTCGGTAGGAGCTATAGGCTGATTATCAACCAGGATCATATCAGTTGTAACGGCAACCTGAAGATTAACGTCCTTCGGTTTCTTCTTTGAAATAGAATTGGGGAGTATCAGGTTATCCGCATTTGTCATAATTGTCCCTTCTGCAGAATAGCTCTTGAGAAGAAACACGAGAATGATGGTAAACATATCCATCATAGAGGTGAGATTTAAATGCGTCGAACATTCTTTTTTCTTCTTTCTGCCACGCTGTATCATAATTAAATCCCCCTTAGTTTTGCAATGGAGATATTTGGGAAATCAGCCATACGAGCAGCATCCATAATCTGGATAATTTTATCATACATAACCTGATTCTCCGCAGCAATAATGACATCATCCGCATCATCAGCATCTTTAAACCGCTCTTTAACCTTCATTAAGCGGTTCTTCAATTCATCATATACTGATAGCGGTTTGAGTTCATACTCGGCCGGATTAGTAACAATGACCATCCTTCTCGGATTTGTAAGTGCATAGAGTGTATCTCCGGCACTTGTCGTTTTAACAGGAAGGCTATTCGCATCAGTCATCATCTCACCGAATTTTGAATACAAACATTTTGTTAGTTCAGTATAATCCTCATTGCATGCATAAAGATAAATATCATAGCGCTCGTAAATTTCCATCGGCCTGCCGGTTCTCGGATGTTTTGGAAGTTCTTCCGCCATCGGATCAAACTTTACTGTAAAATCAGCCTGATCATCCCTTGCAATGTAATGATGAAATTCCTGATAAAATACACTCGGCAAAAAACCACCCTTTGCACCTAACGTAACTACCGAATCAGTAATAATAGCCGTAAGGAGTAATTTATTACTTTCTTCCGCTTTCGGTGGTTTCTTTACTTTCTGCATAGTTTGAGAGCCGCGTGCTTCAGGAAGATTAATATCGATTATTGCTATTTTTGCAAATTCGGCAGAAAGCAGGAGCATGGGAATGAGTACAACCATGAGACTCATGAAAACCTTCAAATCAATCTCCTCAACTTTCCATTCTTTTTTCTTTACTTTATTCGCCATAGTAACGACCCTTTATTTCATTGTCAATTTCTACATAGTTCTATAACTTCAGAAAAATAATGCTGATTACTTTAACGTATTATTCTTCTATAAGATTTACTAACTTAGCTGTCTTCTCATCCATCTCTTCAATTACTTTATCAGATTTCGAAGCAAGAATACCTTGACAAAGAATACCTGGGACCGCGATAATAAGGCCAAACAGCGTTGTAGACATAGCAACAGAAATACCGGTTGCCAGTGCCTGTGCTCTCTGGGCTGCCGGAACATTTGCGATAGCATCGAAAGCCATCATCAGTCCAAAAATAGTTCCGGTAAGGCCTAACATTGTTGACAGGTTTGCCATAACGTTAATAATGGCGATATTGCGGGTAACTTTGGGGGCTTCCGTTAAGAAAACCTCATCAACCGCTTTCTGAACCTGTTTTGTGCTTTGTCCACGGTTTTTAAGAATTGCGGTTACACCTTTTGCAAGTGGTGTACTTATGGATGAGGAATATTTAATCGCCTTCTCATAATCACCAGCTTTTAAATATTTGGAGATACCTGCCATAAATGAGCCACTGCTTGTTCCGCATTTAAAGAAAAGGTACCAAGCCCTTTCAATAACAACACCGAGGATAGCGAAAGCAAGGAACAAGATGATCCACATTACGAAACTACCAGGCGATGTAAAACCATCAACGATAAATTTAAACAGTTGCATTACTCTACCCCTTCCTTCAAATAAAACGTTCAGTTAATTAAAAGTGTTACATTTTTATACAAATAAAAATAACATATCTTATTTAAGGTATATATTCGTTAATAATATTTTGGACCCTCTCCACCGAGCAAGAGTTTCCTTCTCCCTACATCTAATATAGTATTTTTCCCTCAAACATTCCTATATTTTTCAATTAATCCCGAGTTTCTCCTTATAGTCAGCTATTGTTTCTTCCTCCTTCTCAATTTCACGCTTCGCATCATTCTCTATGCTCAGTAATTGGGCTATCTTTTCTGATGAAGGAATTTTCATATCGACAATTTCATTAATCCGTTGCAGTGCCCGTGCAAGCATCCGTTCAGCTTCATTCCCCCCACTGACACTGGTTAGACTACTACTACTACTTTTACCACCTCCTTTACTAGTTACCTGCGCCGTCGTCGTTGTTGTCGTCTTCGGTGGGCGCGCTGTTAGTTGAACAGTAAGAGCTTGAGATGAAGGGTTAATAAACGATATACGGGATTTTACACTGTCAAGCCATGCATTTTGCACAATACCAAGGTCTTTTGCTGCAAAAACAGCTTCTTCATATTTTGGTAATGCAGCATCGAGTGCCTCAAGGTATTTTTCTTCCAACACATCTTTATATACCTGAATGTCTTCCTTCGACATACCTCTGGGTACCGGTGCCTTTTTAAAAACCAAGCCAATCTCTTCAAATAAATATCCTTTTTTAAATGCGATCCGCATAAACTCGTCTGTTGATTTTTTTACATATTTGTTCTTTATATTCTGCTCATACGCAGTATTTATATTCCACTGAAATTTCTCCATAGCTTTTGTGTAATACTTTTCTAATTGGGAAATAATTTTGATTTTACTTGCGATTTTCTGATCTTTACTTCCGAAAAGACTCTGGTGTCTGAATGTACCTGCAAAATCAACAAAACTCTTTCCGATTTGATATGTTGATCGAATAGTCCACTCTCCGACTCCGAGCTCAATAGCTTTTGCATATGCTTTAAGAACCGGTTCCAGTGCTTTTGTTTTTTCCTGTACTCTAGCCCTAACCTGCTTTTCATTTTTCCCTTTAAGGCCAATTTTATTATACTCTTTCTGCCTGATTTCCCCCATAATGTAATAGGCCTTAGACGGAGCAACAGGATCAATTGAAGCTTTCTTTTTAAACTTCTCATATACAATAGACGCAGTATTGGCATTCTTTTCCGCTTCTTTATAATTCTTCATTTTCATGTACGCTTCTGCTGCCCGAACAAGAGCCATTACCTGTTTAGACCTATTGGCGGTAAATTTTTCGGCATACGAAGTAAATGCCCGAGCCATTTGGACATTATTATTTAACTTTTCAAAACAGAAGCCGATCGAATAGTATCCCTCTGCCGCATATTCCGATTCGGGATATTTTGTACCGAGAGCCGTATACATGTCGATGGCCTTCTTATACATTTTTCCCTTCTCATAAATTAAACCGGCATTGTAAATTCCAAGTGGGGTACGTTTATCAGTCGGATACTTATGAAGAATAGTTTCATACATCAGCCCCGCTTTATTAAAGCGTTTTGCTTTCTTATAGTTCTCAGCAGCAGCAGACAAGCTGGGAATGGCATAGTCAGCTTTTGCAATCTTCGAAGCAGCCAATTCAAATACCTGTGCCGCGGCCTCCCAACTCTTTAATTTCTTATAATTTTCAGCAGCTCTTACGTACGCTTTCTCCCGCAATTTCGATTTCGGAAATTTATTACCCAGCTCCTTAAATGTCAACGCCGCGAGTTCATTGTTATTCGCATCCTCAAGTACGGCACCGGCTTCAAACCAACCCTTGGCAGCAATTTTACTTGTTGGAAACTGAGCATATATTGATTTGAATGCATCTGCGGCACCGATAAGGCTCCCTGTCTTCTTCAAGGCGTTTGCACTTTGAAACATCGAGATGGCAGCCAGGTCAATCACCTCTTTATATCCCTTGGTGTTTGGTTTTTCCTTGGCAAGAAGCTGTTTATATTTCTCAAGGGCCATGTTATATTCACCAGATTTAGAATAGGTATTTGCAAGCATTCTGAGTGCTTTGCCGCCGTATTTCGTATGCGAATAATTCGTAATGACATTCTTAAATTCTACAATTGCAGCATCATACGATTTTGCTGAATAATGTACATTTCCTGCAATATATAATACCTCCGGCGAATTAGAACTCTTAGGGAATTTACCAACGAAAGAGTGAATATATTCAATAAATTTTTTTGTTTCCGGTGCGGCATATGACTGTGCATCGGTAAGACCGCCTTGCCGCATTTTCTTTTTTCTTAAATTATCAAGCGCAAC
>CBDVBE010000365.1:0-6759 GCA_965372145.1 uncultured bacterium
CTTTTGCATTTGTAGCGTCCAAAGAATATAATGCGCCATTAAACAGAATAGGAGACTACCTTGGTATTGGTATTGCAGCAGTATCAGCAATGATTCAATCCGGACGTGAGATAGTTAAAGCAGGAAAGATAGCTATCTGACTATTTTGCCACCGTCCCTTTTACGTCCCTTTTAATGCATCTCATGATCCGTTGTTGGATAAGTTGAAATATAATAAGTTATATTGCCATATTATGTGTAGCTATCACTAGAATAATAGTTTGCTTACAGTGATTAATTATTAAGGATCATCCCCGTAGAAAACGCCAGCATAAAAGCCAGCCAGACGTATAAAAGGACATTATTGAGGACCTGTTCAGTAACAGATTGTTCTTCTTTTTTACCGTCCTTCGCAGCTTTCTTTTTTTCCTTAACATGGATAACGATAGATCGTATAGTCCATATGACTAGTGCGAGACCGGTAATTTTAATCAGAATAGTAGATATATCCATTTTTCCCCTTTAAAAGTCAATATTCATTAGTTAAAATCAGGGTAATCATAATAATCTTTAATAACCAGAGGTAATTGCAAAAGTCGAATTATAACTATAAATACTCCTTAAAAGTCCCTTAATAAGGGATTTAGGGATCCAAAAACGACTTTTGCAATTACCTCACCAGAGTTATATATTCGTTTCATCTTCCCTATTATTTTTATCAGGCGGTTTCGGCATAGTAATCTTTATTGCTCTGAGACGGCGTTGGAAAATCTCTGCGCCGTTCCAAGAGACAACGAATTCATAATTGCCTTCTTCCGGTAAAGGAAGCCCATTAATATTACCACCGATTTCAACCACTGCTCTTCGATCATCAGGACGCCGCACATTCCAGGGAGGCAGTTTCATGGAAAAGTCACCATCCTCCTTTTTAAAGGTAAGTTGGACAATGCCGTCCTGTGCAACATCCGAGAGTGCGATGTATACCGCGCAATTTCCATGCTTGGAGGGAAACTGAACGCAGTTGATCGAGCTGAATGTTCCGGATAATATGCTCTTACCAGTGTGGGTATCCCGGTAGTAATGATCACAGATTAGCATTGCAAGAACAATTGGTTTCATTGAAATATTCTCGTTAGTAATAATTATCTTGGTAACAACGTAATAAAATATATATGGTGCGTTTCTTTTTCAGTACTGAGCAGGGGGATATATTTTACAGGGTGTCTGGAATAGTCGATTAAGTTATATTTAAGATGAGTTAAGCGGAGGGATTTGCAAAAGCCATTCCGCTTCTATTATGGATACTTACAACTTTTGTTGTTAGTAGGCATTATCGCCTTTAGGTGACTCATCTTTATCCATCTAAATGGATAACATACCGAATTAACTGAGCTGATACTGGATACTGGTTTATGAGATACATATCCGGCATTCAGCATGCGGTATCCAATATATTTACATAGGATATATATGTATAAAACTATAGCTAAAATATCTTTTTTAATTTTAATAGTATTTTTTCCCGGCTATTCAAAAGCCCTCGTCTTCCCACCCTATGGCCATTCACACGGTATACGAAAAGCAACGCAGGCACACCTTTTCCTGTTTCTTCCGTTTTCTAGATTTAAAGATCCCAAGGGTCTTGCAACGACGAAAATGGTTTCACGCGATGATCCTTCAACTGAGCATGATGATGATGAGCTTACTGTCTATGGGGTAAATTCAGGCCGCCATCAGTTGATCTATAATGTTTCAATGTGGGGATTGGCTACGTATGGTAAAAAAGGAAGCGGTACGGGACAGTTTATGTTTCCAAAAGGGGTGGCTTGTGACCCGCAGGGAAATGTCTATGTGGTGGATGCGGGTAATAATAGAGTCGTTCATCTGTTTAATCCCGGGAAAAAAGTAAAATGGGTCAAGGCGTTTAACGGAGCGGGTAATGGTGATGCGGGATTGAAGGAACCGATGCAGGTTGCTCTCGACGCAGCGGGAAAAATTTATATAACCGATACCGGCAACCGACGAATCGTGGTGTTTGACAATAGTGGAAGAGTAGTACAGACAATATCACCGGATACGTCGTCCCCTTTTCAGGAAGGCCCGACAACACTTGCGGTGGCTGACGGTTATTTTCGGTGGAGTTATTTTAAAACCGAACAGTTAATTTTTTGTGCGGATAAGAATGGAAAACGGCTGTGGAAGATGGATTTTTCCGGTAAAGTAAAGAAGGTAATTACCATGCCGGAGGGATTTCGCGCTTTTTATGGTGCGGTTGATTACTATCACAACTTTTATGTCACTGATAAAGAAAAGCACTGTATAGTGAAATTTGATCATGATTTGAATCTGGTAGATATTTTTGGTTCCTTTGGGAAAAAGGATAACCAATTCGTTGAGCCGCGCGGTATAGCCATCTGGAAAAGGTATGGGCAGGCATTTGTCGCGGAGGAATCGGGTGCCCAGTATTACTGGGTCGGTACGGAACTGAAGAAAATCGGATTCTGGGAAGAAGAGGGGGTTGACAGTTTTTCTCTGGTAACAGAAGTAACTGAGTATTGTTATATGTCCCTCTTCTATGTGAAGGGATCGGATTCGACAACCCTGATGACGAAAAAATTTATTCGGCCTGGTGAGAATGTATACTCTTTTAAAAATAAAAAAATTCATTCGTTGCAGGGAGGATCATTTGTATTCCGGGTTGAACCAACCTATTCCTCATATACCTATTATCATTGGGATTATCCAATCCCACTCTGTAAAAGTGATGCGGCAGTTCCTGCCGGGCTTCCCGACGGTGTGTTTGTTAAAAAAAAAGGTACCAAGGGAAAGAAAATGGATATCAATGATTTGAAGAATGAGATTAATAAACAAAAAGGGAACAAGTAGTACATGCCTTTGACAAGAGAAGAGATAAATCGAAAATTGTTGCATGTGCTTTCAGGTTGTACTATACCGATGGGTATTCTTTACTTACCCCTGATTCCAGGTACACCTGAACGTTTACCAATGATACTACTTGGCGTGTTGTTGGTATTGTCAATTGTTGTTGAATATGTGCGATTTTATGTTCCCGCAGTGCAGAAACTGTTTTATTCATTTGCAGGATCCATGCTGCGTACCGAAGAAAACAAGAAACTTACCGGATCAACCTATATTTTTGCATCATCATTCCTCTGCACACTTCTCTTTGCAAAGCAGCCCTTTATTTCTTTTATGGTATTGAATGGTTTTATTCTTGGCGATGCAGTCGCAGCAATTGTGGGATTGAGTATCGGCAGAATAAAGATAGGGAAGAAATCCCTTGAAGGCTCAATTGGATGTTTCATTCTCTGCCTTTTATTATTCTTTTTCGTATATCCTTATGTCCCGTTACTTCTTGATGAATGGCACGGGAAAATCCCTTTCGCACTTGTTATTATTGCCTCATTATGTATAACCGTTTTTGAATTATTTCCAATAAAACTTTCTCAGAATCTGATATTGAATGACAACCTGACTGTTCCGATAATCACCGGATTGGTGATGAGGTATCTCTATCCAATACTGGCTTAACAAAAAAAGCAGTAAAATCTTAGAGACGCGAAAGTCTTTTATTTTAAATCCCGCAACCACTTAATTAAGCGCACCATTCCTTGTAATTCCCCTGTAGTTGGGCGAAATTTCGTTAATCTAGTGACATATTGTGCTATGAATAATATAATTGAGTTACTATATTATATGAAGGAACACATTGATCTACACTATGTTACAACGCAAAATTCAACAAACCGGAGAATAGATACATTGTCCGATAGATGTATAAAGAAAAATTTCTTACTCCTTATAATTCTTCTAACATTGTCTGTGCATGCACAGGTAAGTGTTGCCCTTTTTCCGCTGAAAAATAAGACCGATGATAAACTCCTTGACTGGATAGGCTATTCATTCCCGGAGACTTTTTTCCGTAAAATGTCTGAACTCTCCGGAATACAGGTCTGGGATCCGGTTTTTCTCTTTAGCGCTGATTCCTCTGTGTGGCAGCTGGAATCAGATACGTTGATGTTGATTCATCAGGCACGGTTTAAGTGGGATTATGCGGTCGGCGGTTCCTATACTGCTGATGATGACAGTATCCGGATAACGTTAAAAGCGGTAAAACGACTTGGCAATAAAATAGTTACAAAGAGGAAGAAGGTCCGGGGTGCACTTTCATCACACCGGCAGATTTGTTTGGATCTTTTAAATAAGTTTCTTTCGTCGATAGTAAAGTATTCCATTTCTCCTGAAGATGAAAAACGATTAAGAATAGTTACGTATAGAATGACGAACGAACATGTGTATGCGACGTATGCCATGGGCTATGGCTATGAAATGCGGAGGCAGATAAATAATGCGATAACCGCATATAGTCATGTCATTGATATGGATGAATCTTTTGCACTTGCATTGTATCGTATAAGTATGTTATATAGCCAGAGTAGAAAACGCAGGGAGGCACAGGAGTTTCTTGAAAAGGCAACAGCAAAGCTGCCGAATTCATCGGTGATTGCGGCTGAAATGGCTGAATTCCTGTTGTATAACGATGCACCGGAGAAAGCACTCTCCTATGTAAACAAGAAGAAGGAATTACTTGAGAAAACTGCAGCAGGTATGAAGGCAATCGGTATGGCATATACACTTACCGGGGAATATCAACGGGCAGTTTCAGTATTAACCCGCGCGCTTGCGGCAGGTCCCTCAGATCTGGAAACAGACTTTATTCTGGGAAGGGCGTATTTGTCAATAGGCCAGTTCTCAACTGCGGCAGAGATATTTGGACGGTTGATTGAATACAGGCCGCAGCATACGCGGTATTATTCCTTCCTCGGTGAATCGTACAGGGAAGCGGGAAAAATGATGGAGTCCTGTGACGTGCTGGAACGCGCTATGAAATTGGATCCTGATAATGTGCCTAATTTGATAAATCTTGCAAATACCTATTTCAAACTGGGATGGTTTGAAAGATCTGAACAATATCTTTTACGGGCACGTGAGTTGAATCCGGATCTCAATGAAATTGTACTCAATCTCGGTGTCCTGTACTGGCATATGAAAAGAAAAGGTGACGCCAGGGAAATGTTTGAACAGGTAGCTGAAGATGAAATAAATATACAGTCGGCATTGAATAATCAGGCGAATATCATGTTTCTCTCGGGTGATATTAAAAAAGCAATCAAGGCGTATAAGCACGCTGATAAATATGGCAAAAAGAGCGAAGTTATTCTCTACAATCTGGCGTTGGCCTATCTTGCCGCCGGGAAAGTAAAAAAAGCGGTAGCCTGCCTGGATGAAGTACTCCTGCTGTCACCGGGTCGTATGGATGTTATCATTTTACAGGCACAACTGGCCTCGCAACTGGGTGAGGATGATGAGGCTGAACTGTACTATAGAAAAATACTCGAATTGTCTCCGGGGCATAAAGAAGCCATGACCAATTTGGCCGCTCTGTTTGAAAAGCAGGAACGATTTGAAGATGCAATGAAAATAGTTGAAGGATACCTTAATGATTTTCCACAGGATCTGGGATACCGACTGATGTTACCGGACCTCTACCGTAAAATGGGGTGGTATGAAGTAGCTGTAGCCGAATATGAAAACATGCTGGAAGATAAAGATTTAAAGAACAATGCTAAGGTGCATCTGGGTTTAGGAAAAAGCCTGTTTGATATTATCCGTTTCAAGCGGGGAAGGAATCACGATAAAGTAATTTTCATCCTGAAAAAGGCAAGTGAATTTGATCCGGATGACCCTGAACCGGATCTTATTATTGGACAGATATATATGGATTATAAAAGGTACCGTGATCTCGCAATGGAGCATTGGCAGAAGGCATACAATAAAACAAAGAATTCTCACGAGCGGCAAAAAATTAAAGACCTTATGGCAGGAAAGAAACAGTGATGCGATATCTATGTTTAACTTTTCTTATATGTGTATGGGTACAGATAGTATACGGCCGGACTGATACCGTGCCGACATGGCTTGATACCATTCCGCCGGTCGTAACAGTCATGCCGGAGAAACGGTATCATGCAACGCCGTTCTATATCTCATTGAAGGCAAATGAAAACGCCACTATCTGGGTTGGAATTGATTCCCCTCAGGAGATGCAGAAATATTCAAAGAATATAAGTATTTCTAAATCAGGAAGAACGGTCGTTTATTATTATGCAGAGGATATCTACGGAAATAAATCCGCCCGCGATACTGCGGCATATACACTTGATTTCCAGCCACCCCGGCTTACCATTAAACCTGATCCGGGAATTTTCAGATCAGCCGTAACCATCCGGATCAGCAGTAATGAGCCATGTCGCCTGTTTCGGCATACAGACCCATCGGGAAAAGATACAGTCCCGATTCAAAACAAAATTACCATTACTAAAGCGTTTTCCGGATACATCTCAGCCGTTGACCGAGCCGGGAATATAACCAGAAGTAATGAACTGCAGTATGTCATTGATACCGCTTCAATGTATGCATCAATTCAGCCGTCAGCGGGGATATACAATTATCCGATATCTCTTTCGTTTAAAGGATCGAGAGGAACACAGATCCTATACTCGTTCGATCCCAATGCAATACCTCAGAGGTTTACTCCCTATAAGGTTCCTGTCAGATGTCCGTATGGTCTTACGCTGGTACGGTATTTTGCACGGAATAAGTATGGCAGCGAGTCATATATAATGAAAGCGCGTTTTGTTATTGATACCATCCCGCCAAAGATTAGACACTCGATTACAAAAGGCACAACCTCTGATA
>CBDVBE010000366.1:0-6731 GCA_965372145.1 uncultured bacterium
TGACGTGAAAAACTATATCTTGTGGTTACTCCAGTCAAGGAGATACCCCCATTAGTTTTTTATTGAATTGAGAGGCTATACTATTAAAAATGATTGCACTTTACACAGTCTGTCTACTGTATCTAAAGTACGTTTCAGCGCAGTAGGGGCACAAAATTTTGTACCCTACTGCCGTTAACTACCGGTTTCCCTTGTTGTAAAGTTTTTAGGAGGCACTCAAAAATTAATATGCCATCTTCAATATCGCCAGCACATCATCATAAGCAAGTTCTCTCACGCTCCCGATAGCCCCGAACCGTACTGCTTTCTGCGCAATCGCCTCAAGCTGTTTTTCAGCGATACCGACTTCACTGAGTTGGGCAGGCATACCAAGGGAGGTAAAGAATTCACGTGTCTGCACGATGACATTTCTGGCAAGGAGTGTTTTGTTTTTTGCAGGGTCGTCACCAAACACATTGACTGCAAGAGAGTAGAATTTATCGATGTTTATTTCGTTGCATACATATTCCATCCATGCCGGGGTGAGAATAGCCAGGCCGACACCGTGGGTAATATCGGAAATACCGCTTACCGCATGCTCCATGGCATGCACTGCCCAGTCTCCGGGCAATCCGAAACTGAGGAGTCCGTTCAGGGCAAGAGTGCTTGCCCAGAGCAGGTTTGCACGGGCTTTATAATTTTTTGGTTTTTTCAGAGCAATAGGCCCAAACTGCATAGCTGTTTTTAGAAGGGCATCGGCAAGCCTGCTCTGCAGAAAGGTGTCTTCAGCAGAACTGAAATAGAGTTCGAAAACATGGCTCATGATATCGACTGTTCCCGCGGCAGTAAGATGTGGTGGAACAGTATAGGTATACACCGGATCGAGAATCGAAAACTTAGGTTTCAGCAGAGGGGAACCGGCAGGCCGTTTATCCAGGGTGTCGGTATTGCTGATCACGCTGTTACCGTTCATTTCCGAGCCGGTTGCGGCAAGGGTAAGAATTGTTGCCATAGGAAGGGCATTGGTAATTTCAGCTTCCCTGATAAAGAAATCCCAGGGGTCACCATCATAATAATACCCTGCAGCGATAGCTTTGGTACAGTCAATGACACTGCCGCCTCCAATGGCCAGCAGAAAATCGATGCCGTTTTCTTTACAGATCTGAATACCGTCTCGAACACGGGCAATTTTCGGATTCGGCTGAATACCATTAAGTTCGTGGAAAGTTATTTTCTGTTTTTCCAGCTGTTTTATAACTGTATCAAACAGGCGGTTTCCCTTGATACGGTCACTGCCATAACAAATAAGAACAGTGGTTCCGCCATGCTTTTTTATCTCCTCTCCAAGGACCGTGATCTGCGATTTTCCAAAGAAAATTTCTGTAGGCATTGAGAAGGTAAAATTTTCCATTCTTCTCCCTTTTAATCCTAATCTTAATCCTAATCTAAGAGGAAAGAGTATGATTACGAGTACGATTAGGATTATGAATAGTTAGAAATTAAAATACTATAGTAACTCGCCCATATCATTAATAATATACGTTGGCTGTACTGATAATGATGAAACCGGGATATGGCTCCAGCCGACAAATGCAGTATCAGTCCCGGCGCTCGCCCCGCACGCTATATCGTATACTGAATCTCCTACAAATAACGTTTCTGAGGCATCACAATCCAGCTCTTGAAGGGCTGCATGAGCAGGCTCCGGATCAGGTTTATGCTTCCTGGTTAACTCCGGTGTTATTAACACATCAAACAGGTCCTTTATTTCAGTGATTTCAAGATAGAGGGTGAGCGTCTTTGTTTTCCGGGAGGTGACAACACCCAGTTTTTTTCCATTTTTTTTCAATTGTTTGAGTGTTTCCGCAACCCCGGGAAAGAGTTTAAGATAGTCCTTATATATTGTTAACTGGTATTCCATGTGTGCCGTTATGACCTCTGCAGCCTTTTCATCAGAGAACAGCCCCAGGAAATGTTCCAGTTGCGGACGGAGCGGTATACCGATATACGAAAACACCTCTTCACGCTTAACATCGATATTTCCGAATTTTTTACACGAATAGGAGAAACACTGATAAATCATCTCTGCCGTGTCATACAGAGTCCCATCGCCGTCAAATAGGTATGCTGTGTATTGTTTCATAGGTTTATTTTGTAATGTATTACGTCAATTTCTTAATCCTAATCCTAATCCTACTATATCTCCCACTCATAAGATGCCTGCGAGTCATAAACTCGTTCCGATGAGTTACTTCTGATTAATCCAACAAGCATGGAGACCATACTATGAAGGATTTTCTTTCCGGGTACTATTTCGTCCTCAGTCAAGATAGATTTTGCTACGAGAATATCCAAAGCTGCAGCACATTCAAGAGTAGATCCTCGAGCTATATCAAAATATTTACATCGATCACGTTGGGTGAATTTTCCATTTCCTTCGGCAATGTTCAAGGGGCTTGATGCTGAAGCTCTGTCAAGGTGCCCATAGACAGCGAGTCCTTTAGGAATCCTCTCCATATTTTTTTGTTCTTGCAACCATTTAAGAAATTCAAGGGCGGCCTTGTATATGTGTAATTTTTCATGGTCAAAGGTATCTTGCATTTTAAAAACCCGTTTGAGATTACGATTATGATTGTGATTAAGATTATGAAAATGATGACGAGATACGAGAACAAGCACGATTAAGATTACGATTAAGTACTTGGTAAAGTACTAGTTAATTTCGATGTCATGGTGTAAAATATACATGTTCGACTAAAATTTTTAAACCCATCCCGATAAGGATAATCCCGCCTGCGATTTCCGCTTTACCACTGAGATTCTTTCCGAAAGTACAACCGATCCATACCCCCAGAAAAGATAGGAGAAAAGTTATTATCCCGATAATAATAATTGGTTTTATAATAGCTATATGGAGCACTGCAAAGGTAATACCAACAGCGAACGCATCAATGCTCGTGGCAATAGCAAGAATAAGGAGTACCCTTACCGTAAGTATTCTGGATTTTTCCTTTTCCAGGAAAAAAGATTCATAGATCATCTTCCCGCCGATAAAACTGAGCAAACCAAAGGCGATCCAATGGTCAACAGGTTGTATGATTCCTTTAAATTGAGATCCTAAAAGCCATCCCAGAAGCGGCATACATGCCTGAAATAATCCAAATAAAAAGGATGAGACAAACGCAGTTTTTACATGCAGCGGACACATGGTGAGGCCGTTGGCGATTGATACGGCAAAGGCATCCATTGCAAGGGCAACTGCTATAAGAAGAATAGTAAAAAAGTCCAATATTTTTCCTGTATAATGTTATAGTATGTTTTAAAATACAGTAAAAAGAGATGAGGAAGTATATATAATGGTAACCGTTCAGGGTTCAGAGGTTCAGGGTTGAAATCCAAAATTGTATGATTGCGGATTGGGGATTGAAAAAATCCAAAATCCAAAATCCAAAATTTTAACGTTCTGTGAACGGTCACATTAATTTTATAATAAAAAGTATAATGAAAATTTACACCTATTCATTATTTTGTATACATGAAACAATCAATTCTTTCTCTCCTCGTATTTCTTAGTGTGTCGACTTATGCTGATGATGCCACTGTTGGCCTCTCTCTTCTCTCACAGGGAAAATTTAAGGAAGCGTGTGAATATATTCACCGGGCGTATAAAAACAATCCAAATTCTCCGGATGTTCAGTATGCCTATGCTAAAATAGAAACAAATGGATTACAGGCATGTGACCTGTACAAAAGCATCGCAGATAATAAAGCAGCATCGGATTCATTGCGTTCAAAAGCATTGTGCCGGCTTGGTTGCTATTATTTCGTTAAAGAGGAGTATGACGGCGCGCGGAAGGCCTTTGTAAAAGCTGAGAAACTGGTACCCGCCGATGCGGTGAAGCACCTGAAAGCTATGGCAATCTTTAACAAAGGCGATAATCGTGCTGCTGAGTTGTTGTGGTTGGAAACAGTGTCAAAAGAGGATAATGTCAAGTCGGCAAACAGGGCCCGCTATTATCTGGGAAACGCTTTTTATCAGCAGGGTAAATATGAAGAAGCCTATAATTGTTTTAATAAAGCCGGTGAATCGAAGACAAAACAGTGGGCTGTTGCAGCGTTAGCTGGAGCGTGCCTTGCGGCTCATCATAGCGGCAATACAGCGCGCAGTACTATTTTATATGACCGGATACAGAATGAGTATCCCGGCCTCCTTGAAAAGGAGTTACTTAAGTCAATTAAGGCAAAACCGGTCTCATTTTCAGAAACGGATGTTGAATCTACAGAGGATTTCGGCACAATTGAGGCGACTGAACCCGCTAAAACAAAAGAAGTGAAACCTCCACCGGAGCCGGAGAAAAAAAAACCGGCTGTGTATTATACTCTGCAGGTCGGTGCGTTCGGGTCTTCTGAGAATGCCCGGAAATTGCATAAAAAAATGAAAAAAGATTTTGGCCACGTTACGATAAAAAAAGAAACGGCGAAGGATAACGTGTTCCATAAAGTGCGTATCGGAAGGTTTACACAGGAAGAAGAAGCTTTAACCTATGGTGAAAACCATCTTCGGGGTAAAGGGATTGCCTTCAGGGTGGTAAAAGAATAGATGCAGCGCGGCAGACAAATGGAGATATCGGGTGGAATTTGAATCGGTAATCGGCCTGGAAATACATGCACAGCTGAATACGGCGACAAAGATATTCTGCAGGTGTAAATCGGCGTTCGGCGGTGAGCCAAACACACGCGTATGTCCGGTTTGCCTGGGCTTGCCGGGAACGCTGCCGGTACTTAACCGTAACGTGGTGGAAAAGACTATCCTTACCGGGCTGGCCATGAACTGTACCGTCGCAGAGAAATCCATTTTCGCTCGCAAGAACTATTTCTATGCAGATTTGCCAAAAGGATACCAGATATCCCAATATGAGCTGCCGATCTGCCGGAATGGGTTTGTCATGATTAGGGCAAACGGCTCAGAAAAGAAGATCGGGATTACGCGGGTACATATTGAAGAGGATCCGGGCAAGATGATTCACGACCAGGACGTTGATTCTCTATTGGACTACAACAGATGCGGGACCCCCCTTATTGAGATCGTATCGGAACCTGATATGAGAAACGCGGAAGAGGCATGCGAATACGGCCAGTCAGTAAAGCAGATGCTGCAGTATACCGGTGTGTGCGAATGCAATCTGGAACAGGGTAATATGCGTTTTGATGTTAACCTGTCAGTTCGGCCGAAGGGGCAGACTGCATTGGGTACGAGAACCGAGGTGAAGAACCTTAACTCATTCCGTGCGTTGCAGAAGGCCGTGGAGTATGAATTCAAACGGCAGGTCGATGTGGTTACTTCGGGAGATTCGGTTGTACAGGAAACGCTCGAATGGGACGCACAAAAAAATGCTACCTATACCCTCAGGTCAAAGGAAGATGCGCATGATTATCGGTACTTTCCGGAACCTGACCTGGTACCGCTACTGGTAGAAAGCTCATGGGTGGAACGGGTGAAACAGCATATGCCCGAGATGCCGAAAACACGGTACGCCCGGTTTATTGATCAATACGGCCTTAGTGACGAACATGCACGGGTTTTGACCGATGCACGTCCTGTCGCGGATTATTATGAAGATATTCTTTCGTGTTGCAGCGATGCGAAATTGGCTGCAAACTGGGTGATGGGTGAAGTGTTGCGAATCTGCAAAGAGAAAAAGGTCGAAGTGGATAAGCTTGGAGTGACACCGCAACGGCTGGGAGCCTTATTAACCCTCGTCATAGATGGTGTGGTTTCAACAAATGCCGCAAAAAAGGTTTTTGACCGCATGGAAGAGGATGATAAGGAACCGGCAGTGCTTATAGAGGAGATGGGGCTGAAACAGATATCCGACACCTCTGCTTTAGAGGAGACGGTTAAAACGATTATTGCCGGTCACCCCGGCGAGGTCGAGCGGTTTAAAGCCGGGGAAAAGAGATTGATGGCCTTTTTTATGGGGCAGGCAATGAAGGCCACGAAGGGTAAAGGAAATCCCAAAGAGATTAGCGCACTTTTTTCAAAGATACTGGCATAGTTTCATATGAAAATACTACACCTTGTCATACCGCTATTGTTAGTAACCATAAGTACAATGGCACAAAGTCAGGATTCAACTCTTGTTGATTCTACAGTTGATTCTACCGTGCTTGTTGCTGCGGAAAAGGATAGTGTAGAAAAGGATATCATTACTGATACAACCGGGAGTGATTCGCTTTCCCTGCCACAATTACCAGCGGAATCAGATATAAAGAAAACGGAAAAAATCAACATAGTTCGACGCAATTTCAAGTATCGCTATCAGGTTGGCACTGCACTCGGTATGATGGCTTTCATCGCATTCATTCTCACCACTGCGCAGAGTTGGAATCCGGACTAACAGTTGTTGACCAGTAGGCTTCGTGGTTTTTACAAAGACTATCCGGGTTAGGGTCATTCTGCCTTTTTTTAACCTTTGAACCAGGAACCAGTGAACGGTTACAAACTTTTTAAGTAGATATGCAGTATATTCAGAGAAGCTGACCTCTATATGAAAAATCAATAGTTTATAGAAGTACGCAGGATTTTAATATGATACTAAATTGGAGTAATGGAGTGATGGAGTGATGGATAAAAAACTATAAAATCCAGCATTCCAGTACTCCATAAAGAGTGTTGTGGTTCAATTTGCAAAGCTTGTTTTCAAGGGACAAAGATAAAGGAAATATAAATTTGATATTAGGAATTATATCGA
>CBDVBE010000367.1:0-6652 GCA_965372145.1 uncultured bacterium
CATTTGAAGTTTTAGGTGCAATTACAGGAACCAATCCCCACATGTGCGATATAACTGTAAACGCTACTGCTCTGACCGAGTATAAAAGCAATTCAGATATTAAACTTTTTGCAATTGTTCTGGAAAATGACGTTTAATAAACGTTTTGTCATGATGAAATGACGATAGAATAACAATTACTTTAATATGAAGGGCATAGCAAACAAATATACACAGATTTTAGTCGTTATAAACACATACGGGATATAAATATCATGACATTGTTAGCATTTCAATTAAATCGAATAGGAAAGATCGGGCAATATCTATCAGGTATTGCTTTAATTTTTATCTTGAGTAGTTGGAGTTTCGCTGCATGGGAACCGCCAATCGGCATCCCTTCCCCTGAATTTGGCATAGAAGAGGTGCATATAATGTATGTCGGTAAGACGTACGATTATGACGGTACGCTCGGACCATATAGCGATGCGGGTAACGGCCCCTTTTCCCATTATGTGGATAATACTGATTCCAATGCAACTGATTCAAATAATCCCTTCGGTAGCGTGGACAAACCGCGGAGCAGTATGCCCGAGAGCGAGAATATCAAGCCCGGAGCCGTTATTGAGGTACATGGCGGCCCCTATATGATCGGCTATTTTGTTTTTACCGCGCAGGGAACAAAAGAACAACCGGTTTTCTTCCGGGGAGTCTCGGAAACCCAGCGGCCGGTTTTTACCGGCGGCAGTTTTTATATCGCATCATATTACCTGATCGTTGAGAATATAGCGTTGGAAAATCAGTCGGTGGGTGTCAGGCCGGTGTATGAGGACAGGGAAGCGCACCATGTTGCGATAAGAAACTGTTTCTCTTATGATAATGAGGGGGGCGGTTTTTCAAACGTTTCCTATCTTGAAACGAAAGAAGTGCATGACATCGTGTACTATAACAATCACCTCTATGGCGGCAATTTTGACACGTCAGCTTCAGGTACTGATATCCCTGAGGATGATGCGATAGGTGTTCATATGGGTGACCGATCCAGGAATGTATGGGTAGTGGATAACCACATTCATTCCTATTCAGGTGATGGAGTCGGTGCGGGTCATGCTGCCAAGTATACCACAAAAAATTATTATATCGGCCGCAATCTCATTCACCACTGCGCGGAAAACGCCATTGATTTAAAGGAAGTGGAAAATATTGTCATATCCCAGAATGTTATGCACAGTTTTTACGGCCAGTCCGACGGTTCCGACGGTACTGCCACAGTTGTGCATTACGGTCCTGATTTGTCGCCGAAAAACGTGTGGTTTCTTTTTAATGAGATTTACAATTGCAAGGATAAGGCGCTGCAGGTCGGCGGCGATCAGGAATATGACGTCTATTATATCGGCAATATCGTGCATGATGTCCATAACACGGAAAACACCGCCTGCGGGTACCGTACCTGGAACAGCAGAAAAGTCTTTCTCGTCGGGAATACCTTCTATAACGTAGACAACGGGATAAACTCACAGGTTGAAGGGGACAGCACGCAGCTTGTCATGTACAATAATATCATTGCCGGTACCAGTGACGCCGGATACCATGTGATTATGAGCGGTTCCTCACACCTGCAGAATTCTATTGTCAGTTATAACCTGTTTCACCAGCCGGCAGGTGATGTAAAGATAAAATGGGGGAGTCCGGTATATACCGTTTCAGAATTTCAGACTGCTACCGGTAAAGGTGAAGGATGCTTGGAGGCAGATCCCTTATTTACAGATGCAGCGAATAATATTTTTTCTCTTCAAAAAGGTTCACTTGCGATTAATGCAGGAGTTGAACACGCAGTATATCAACTCTACCAGGATACTTTTGGTGTTGATATTCGAGTTGATTATATCGGTACAAAACGTCCACAGGATTCGGTTTGGGATATCGGAGCGTATGAATATACTGACGATATAGGTATCGGTGATTTGTTAAGTAGTAATAATATCGGAGGGAATGATATTATCATAAAACAGAAGAATTCAGGAGTAATTATAACGTACAGAGCACATGCAACACTTGATATCCGGATCAAGATATATGATTTAATGGGCAGGCAGGTCGCAATATTAACCGGAAGAGCGTTGCAGGGTGATAATACCATTCACTGGAATGGAAATTCAGATTCAGGCAGTCCTGCCGGAGCCGGCTGCTATATTATTAACCTGCTGGGTGGTAAACAGGAAATCAATCAGCGGTTTGTTATAAACAGATAATAGGTGAAGTATGATACCTAAGAAATATCAACAGCCTAATAAACTTCAGTTTGTTAAGGAGATTGTACTATGAGAGAAAGGATTACCATGTCACGTAGTTCTTTGTTAGGAATGAATATAGTGTTATTTATTCTTTTGTTAATCTCCTCTTCTTATACCGCTGCTTATTATGTGAGTTCTTCCACAGGTGACGATTCGTGGAACGGCGAGTACTCATCACCGCAGGGCGGGGAGAACGGCCCGTGGAAGACCATTGGTAAAGCAAATGGATTCTCGCTTTCGGCCGGTGATACGGTGTATATACGGGCTGGTACGTATGGTGAAGCGATTCGACCGTCTCAATCAGGCAGCAGTACGGAGTATATTACGTTTAAAAAGTATGGCGATGAAGAGGTGATAATTTCCGGGGCAAGTATATCACCGGCTATCGAGCTATCCAATAAAAGCTATATCACTATTGACGGTATACAGGCAACTAATGTAAAGCGGTATGTAAAAGCGGAAAGTGCAACACACACGATAGTGAAAAACTGCCGGTTTGAGGAACCTGCCGACGATGCATCCTATACCGTTATTTTATATACCCTGGGAGCCAATTACAATAAATTTATCAATAATTATGCCTCCGGCGGCTCTGATTTGATAAATATCAGAATGAATTCCAACCATAATCTTATTGCGGGAAATGAATTCTATTCGGCAGCGCATGCAATTTTCGCCATCAGGACAGGGAGTTTCAATATAATCAGAAACAACTATTTTCATAATGACAAGAATAAAATAGGGGAGATCTACAATTATTGTGACGAGCCCGGGTATGACACTATTCCAACGGCCCATAATGTCATTGAGGACAATATATTCGCAAAGACAACCGGCGATGGTGACAACTCTCCCGAAGCGGGGATACAATTTGCCGGTCAGAAGTGTATTATACGAAGGAATATTTTCTACGATAATCTGGGTGGAATAAATTTCGCGCTCTATCCGGGAACCAACTGTGTCAATTATCCGGATCCACCCTATGAAGCCGGTAAAAATTATGAGAATAGAATTTATCACAATGTTTTTTATGAAAATACTCATGGAGGGATCTTAACCAATGAGTGGCAGGAGGCTGAGTTCTACGACAATGTCATTAAAAACAATATATTCCAGGGAAATGATCTGCTATTGGAGAGTAATGGTGTCAGCTTCTGGAACGACATGGAGAGCGAACCGATCCAGTTCATGTTCGGTAGATTTGGGGTTGTTTTTGAAAATAACGATGTGGTATCACCGCCATCCAAAGAGGATTGGGCCATTGTCGCCGGTGACCGGAGTGCCTTGTTGACACCCGCAAATCGTTCAGTAGCACAATGGGAAACCGATTATCCGGATACGTTTAAAAGCAATCTGAGCCTCGATCCGGGATTTGTCGATCATGTGAATCATGATTTTAATCTATCTTCCGGCAGCAATATGATTGACAAAGGGGCGTTTCTGACCCATACCACCAGTCAGGGTTCCGGCACCACCATCCCCGTGGCCGACGCCCGTTACTTTTGTGATGGTTTCGGTGTCAGGGGAGAGCTGGGAGATGTCATCCAGTTGGCTGAACAGACCCAGGCAGCAAGAATAACCAATGTCGATTTTGTCAATAATGTAGTAACGATAGATACTGCGCTTAGCTGGTCTGCAAATCAGGGAGTCGGCCTTGCATACAATGGCTCTGCACCTGATATTGGTGCATATGAATACGGGAATATAATAAAAATTAAACAGAATTGTAACAGTAACCATGCCGGAGGATATAATCTTCATATCCGGCCGCAGAATAAATATGTGGTTATTTCTTTTAATGCTACTGAAATGTTAAAAGCACATGTTACAATTTATGATATCTGCGGCAGATATATCACACAGGTGGTATGTAAAACGTTACCGGGAGATAACAGTATTACCTGGGACAGGCATAATGATTCCGGCAATCCGGTGCCTGCGGGATGTTATATACTACAACTTCAGTATAGTGAGAGTGTATTTTCTAAACGATTTGTCATGTGTCATTAGATTCTTTCGTAAAGGATCTTATCCAGCTCTGCTGGGTTAGTAAGGGCGTGATTGCATCAGTGGGAATTATTGAAATATGATTAAGAAATCCGGCAGTCGTGCATTAATTAGAAAGGGTATATTTCTGTTATTCCGACGGATAGTGCTGATGGATGCTATCCGGAATTTTACCTATAAATGGGCATGGGACCGTTTGAAAGTATTGCCCGCGCATTCATCTGTGTGCGATGTCGGGAGCCGCAATAGTACATTCCCTGCTTTCCTGGCATGGCGTGGGTTTGATGTCACTGCCATTGATATGGACCGGCGTTTTACCCAGTGGCAGGAACGGATACGTTCCAGTTGGCACACTAAGTATCAATATACCATTAGCGATATCAGGGATATTAAAGGCAATAATAGCTTTGATGTTGCCTGTGCCCTTTTCAGTTTACAGCATGCCGGGGATCATGATATCGAAGGGTTTTCATCATTGTGCCGGTTACTCAAATCCGGTGGCCTCCTGCTAACGGTAAATGAATTCAATCCGGAGGAGACTAAATGGGAACGGGGACGTGATGATGGTGATCTGAGAATTTACGGTCCTGCCGATCTAAAGGAAAGAATTGAGTTACCTTTGACCTCTTCAGGCATGCTTATTAAAGAAAAACGCTTTGCTAAGGCAGATTTTAAGAATGGAATCATTTCATGGGCAGGGGATAATGGGAATGCCAATATCTGCTTTATCTGTGCTGTAAAAAACTGAGTTCTGAAATACGTCGGTGAGAAGGTGGAGTGAATTACTCATTCAATGCGGGTCGAATATTTCTTCATCTTTGCCATTAATTTAAAAAATCCAAAAGGTCCGTTTAGTACACAAGCTGTTGCAAAACCTCCCAACATTGAACAAACAACACCTAATGAAGAAACATCACAGCCGGTGATATATAAACCTTTTAGAGGAGTCTTGACTTTTATCCAGTTTTGGCTGTAACGTTCAGGCGTGGCAGGCAGACCATACATAGTGCCGTCAGGATGGGCAGTATAATGTTCAGAGGTCAACGGTGTAGACATTTCTGCGAAATCAACCAGTTTTTTGAATCCGGGAAAACGACGGTCAATAAAATTAATGAGACCGGAAGTGATTTTATCCTTTAAGTCATAGTAATCTTTATCCCGCTTGCCCGATGTCTGATGCTTCCATTTTTCGAATTCGGAATGATCTACATACGCAATGACAACAGCGGTGTTTTTATTAACGCTGAAATCTTTTTGAAAAATAAAGGAAAGGTAGCATGATGAGGGTTTCCCTTCAAGGAGAGTCGTATTCAAATAGTGCCTGTTATGGTCGTAGCTGTCATATATCCAGATGTTTGAAGATAGTATACCCAGAGAGGTAATATCATCTTTCAGTCCGATATAGAGAGCTACACACGTGGATGAATTGCTCATAGTAATGCATTTTTTTCTAAAAGGGATAGGTACATTCTCCGGAACAAGTTTTGTATAGGTATTAAATACCCCGGCATTCGAAACAATTACCGGGGCAAAGTACTTTTCAGTTTGAGACTCCGGCTTTTTATTAACAGTTGTTTCAACACCAACCGCCCTGTTATTTTTAACAATAATACGTAAGACTTCATGATTGGCCAGGCATGTACCGCCGGATTGTTCAATTACAGGAATGATGTTGTTTGCTATCTCTTCAGAGCCGCCCTTCGGATAACAGCCGCCCCTTATAAAATGATTTACGATTATTGCATGGACCACAAAAGCACTTTTTGACGGCGCCATGCCACAGGTACCCCATTGGGAGGTCAACAGGGATTTCAGCCTGGTATCCTTGAAATGTTTCTGAAAATACTCAGACGTAGTTGACAGGGCTTTCTTTTGTGAAAATTTATTAATAATTACAAGTGGAATTCTCAAGAAAAAGGGTAGAAAACGGCAAAGATAATAGAGTACGAACCAGTTGTAAATTGACTGCACATCATTAAAATATTTCTTAATTGCTTGTTTTTCCTCAGGGAACCTGTCTATTATATCTTGTTGATATTTTTCCCTGTTGCCAAAGACGTCAAATGAAAAATCCGGGTATACAAAAGTCTCAAAAGGTTCGGGGAGGATTTCCCATTTTAATTTATTATTAGTGATAAAACTGAATATTTTTCCCGTGAGTTTTTTCTCAAAAGTTCTTCCGATATAATGGAGGCCGACATCCCATTTATATTTTTTTCTTGAAAAAGTGTGGGTATACCCGCCTATTTTGGAATGGCGTTCAAGAATCAATACCTTTTTTTTGTTCACCTTAGCCATGATACTGGCTAACGCGAGTGCGCCGATTCCCGAACCGATTATAATAATATCGTATTGGTTGTTTTGAGACATAG
>CBDVBE010000368.1:0-6594 GCA_965372145.1 uncultured bacterium
TTCAAAAATTTCAGAAAAATAAATCAATAACTGCCTTTCCGAATCTGAAAAAACGGCTTTCGAGTAATCTTTACAATAAAAAAAGATTTTTCTTTGTGTTTTATCATTGTAGGTCAATTCTAAATAACTATCGTAACCGTTGTGGCTTTCATAGCATGTCCCAATTAATTCTTTTTTATTTTCAACAACGCTATCGATATCAAAAGAAAAGGCGTTAGCACAACTGTCTTTAAATGAATACAACACCTCGCAGGACATGCTTATCGATTCTCCAGTATGATCTATAAATTTATTTTCCATTAATTTTACATCACTTATAAAAAAGCTTATATGTACAAGATTAGTACTAATATTTTTTTGCGATGAGCACATCACAGTAAAGGTTAAGCATACCATGCTTATTAAAGTTGATTTTAATAAATAAGCTTTCATATCATTTCTTTGTTTTAGGAATATTGCTTTGTAGATCAGTTTTTAGATTTTGAAGAAGCTGCACACTTGATGCACCTCCCTTTCCCGATCCGCTTGTGTTGAAGTTCGAAGGCCAATTGGCACCTTTTTGAGCGCAGGCATATAGGTGTACAGTAATTTCTCTCCCTCCTAAAATGTTCTGAAATTTATCTGAATTTATCCATCTTTGTAAATCAGTTCTTACAGAGGCTGCCCCTGTGACATCCCCATGCGCAAGTACATATAAGTCAACAAGGTCAGGATTATCTGCCAATGCAGCCTCAAGATATCCTTCAGTAAATGCAAAATCCCAATCCATGCTACCACCTACATCTTCAAATTTTCTTACAAGTGCATCCATCGGTTGAGTTATGTGGGCATTTATTTGCTCGGGTGTGTTTTGTTTTTCAAAGTCAGTACTTGAAATTAGTGCGACATTTTCAGCTAAGCCAGTAGGGTCAATAAAGGCTATCGGGTTAGTGGTATACCTATAGGAATCGAAAAATTCTCGAATGGGGTCGGTGCTGATCCACTTACCAACATCCGGATCATAGTACCTGGCCCCAAAATAATACAATCCAGCCCCATCATCATTCTCTTCAACATCCATATCATATCTATCAAGCTCCTTTTCGGTAAAGGTATGGGTTTCCGGTTTTTCAGAGCCTACAGCGGCCAATTCATCTATCTTTTTACCATAGGGGAAATAGTCACATATTTGAATAACATCATCACCGTCACTATCAAGCATGAGCATGGTTGAACCGAGGTGATTTTTTACATAATACTGATTTCCTCCGGAGCTCCCAGTATTATCAGTTACTTTTCTCGCCTGCAACCCGGCAGAATTTATATACTCTGTAGTCCGGGTATTTAAATCTTTATCGAGGTTAAATTCCACTTCGTTGCCAATGTAATAGGTTACACTGGAGATTTCAGCAGATGTGCCATATACGGTTATTGAATAGCCGTTAAAATCCGGCGATGCTTCAATGGTCATTTCATCGCTGATACCGTCACTGCTAACCAGTACTTCAAGGACAACATCATCAGTTAAAGGTAGTAAAGATGTTACAGCTTCAGTGACTGTGGCAAAGTTACCTCTCGGACCAACGGTCCTATAAATTTCAGAAAATGCAACAGTGCTTAATAATAATACCGACAGAATAATTTTCTTTTTCTTTAAGAAATTCATAATAATAAATTCCTTATCTTCTATAAATTAATTAATAATTCGTATCTTACTTATTTCTTTCTGCATTTTTATCTACTATCTAACATCCATTATCTAATATCTGCCCTTTTGATCAGCATTATCATCGGTAAAATACTACGGCTCTTCACTATAAAACTTCGCAACCCTGTTCCCGTCTGAATCGTACAAAAATTTGGTCGTGCTTTTCAACGCAGTGAAGGTATTGTCGGTATACTGCTCAATTCTTTCAGGCATATTACGGTAATCATAATAGATTTTTCTATTCAGTCCTTTATCTTCTATGATATTACCGTTCGCATCATACACATAATTATGGGGATCACTTCTGTCTTTTCCGCCGTTTGCTACGAGATTTTCTATTGATTCCAGTTGATGGGTTTCCGGTTTATAGACGTATACACCATGAAACATCGGGTCTTCATTTGTAAGTGGTCCTCTTGCCAGTACCATAATATTGCCGTCTTTATAATATTTATATCGCGCATCAAATTTGTCTTCGCCGAAATCAAGCCTCCCGCCCTGCAAGACTCCATAATCCGCCAAAGCCAAACGGTTGAAATGGTCGTATTGATAATAAAATGCCCGCTTATTTTTGCTGATATCCGGCGGTAATGTATAATACTGCATAGAGATATTACCCTGTTTGTTATAGTATAAAAACTGATCATATTTTTCAGAGGGCGACCACGTGAAAAGGCCGGTATGCCATGTCTCGTGACGCTGTTCCATAAGTCTTGAGGCCGGATCGTATTTATATGCAATAGACTGCATACAATAATCTCCAAAATTTTTATACCGTACTTTGCCGTCAGGCCAGTACTCATATTCCAGAACCCTCTCATAGGCGTTTTCATCAGTATAACTCACCCATACCTGGCTAAGCCTGTTCAATTCGTCATAATTATATTTCTCATATTTAACATACTTTGTACTTCCCCCCGTAATATTACCAGGTTTTGTACCGCCTGTTACTTTTTTAATAACCTGGTCGGCAAAATTGTACGTTAACTCCTGTTTCTGAAGCGGTATATTAGCGATTTTTATCCAGGTGGTTTTTATTCTTCCCCGGTAATCATAACTGAAATAATTGGATACATTTCCATTCGCTGAATAGGCATGTGCCACTGCCAGCCTGCACTTTAAATAGTTCATATCACCGGCAGTGATTCCTTCCGGCAGGCTGGTCTGAGCAGGGGCCCTGTCATATTCGAACTCCATGACCAGCTTTTTCTGGTGCACCTTATCGTCCGGCCAGTCAGGATTATCCGCATTACTCTGAAGAAAACATACATCAGATAGTCCCATTACGAGATATACCTCTTTTAATCTGCTGAATTCGTCATATTTGTTTACGAGTATATCGAAATTATTTGATTTATTTCCATCTATAAACAGTCTGAGATTGCCCTGTTTATCATAGAGAGAACGGGTTGTACCGGCATCAGGATCATTGGTTTCGAGTAACTGGTTGAGTGTGTTATAATTAAAGGTTGTAGAATAATCATCGTCAACGTCTTCTGTCATCATTCCCAGCGGTGAGGTTGTTTTCCAGGTCCTGTCAAGGATATCCGGTTCCCTTGTCGAAACAAGGTGTTCGATTTCATTTGGTCCTTCAGCAATTGTCTTCGTTAAAAAGCCATACGGATTGATATACTCCTTTTGCACCCGAGCATCACCTGCCTGACCAGTCGCAGAAGTTATTGCTTTATTAACCAGGTAATGCTGATCACCTCGATGCGGATCGTTTTCATCAAATTTATCCGTAGTGTTCTGGTACTCAACATCACCGGATTTATCAGCCAGCCTACCCAGCGTTTTGACTTTCCTGTTCCTGGGTGATTTATCATAGAAAATAGTACCGTGATCCTCCCTGAAAAAAGCACTGGCAGGTTTTACTGCTAGGGACGAGGGACGGAGGTTTAAAAATAAACTACCATTTCCACGCTCCTTCATAATTCCCTCTCCTCCTCTCAAGCTTATTGATGCTGCCGGGTCACTTATTCCTGAATATCGGGCTATTTCTATCACTGGAAATCCAAATATCTTATGGCTTGCATAAATAAACAATTTCCTCGCTTCTAATACCAAACCGCTACGGCTACGCTTTTTAATCATATCTACCGGAATCTCATATATCCGGGAACTCTTCCTTAACGGTTTTCCCAAACAGCGCAACAGCTTTCTGAAAATCCTCAGGAAACGGTGCCTCAAAGGATACCTTTTTATCGGTAAAAGGATGAATAAAGGAAATGTGCCGTGCATGCAGTGCATGCCGGGAGAAGCATTTGAAAATGCTGTAGGCAAAGGGTCTGTCGAGTGGTTGAAGCTGCACTACCTTTTTTTTATCCCCGCCATACAGCGGGTCCTCAACAACAGGAAATCCGTAATGGTTACTATGTATCCTTATCTGATGTGTTCGGCCGGTAACAGGATGAAATTTAAGAAGCGACATACCTGATTGGTATGAAATGAGAGTATACTCAGTTACAGCCTCTTTCCCATTATTCCGGACACAGTAACGCAGAGGATCATTTTTCTTTCTGCCGATCGGTGCATTAATTGTATCCTCATCTTTTGGCTGTCTTCCGATGCAGATTCCAATATATTCCTTAGTAACCAATCGTGATGCAAAAAGATCTGCAAGGGCATGGTGGGCTTCATCGTTTTTAGCGGCGACAATGACACCGGAGGTATTCTTATCCAGCCGGTGTACAATACCGGGACGACCTTCTTCGCTTCCTGTTGAGAGAGAATCCATATGAAAAAGAAGTGCATTCACCATAGTGCCGTCGCGATTACCGCTGCCTGGATGTACCACCATTCCGGCAGGCTTATTCACTACTACAAAATGATCGTCTTCATACACTATATCCAGGGGTATATTCTGTGGTTCAAGATGGATTTCTTCGGCATGGGTTAATGCATCTTCATCAACCGCAACAACATCTCCTGCTTTTAATGCGGTCCGCTTTTTTGATTGCTTATTGTTGAGAAGAATAACTCCATTATCTATACATTTCTGGATTTTTGTGCGGGAAATTGTCGGATAGTTCGAGCAGACAAAAATATCGAGGCGCCGGTTTTCAGCTTCACTACTCACAGTAATTTTTTTCAGGGATGTTTTTTCGTTCATACAAAGTTAATTGTTACGGTGGGAGAAACGAAAATAGTTTCAATTCGTAGATGGTTCGACTCCGCTCACCATGACTATTATAATTACTTAAAAACTTTTATATGGTATCTGTTAACAAAAAATATTATCTGCTCCATGCGCCCCTCCTTGTAATAATCGTGCTGACAGACCTGACGCGAGGAACGCACGATACTTTTACGGTGCCGGATTAACCTGGGAGTTATCTGCTTTCGTCCTTTTTTTAGTTCGCTCCAACAACCACAAATCAATAATGATCAGAGATACGCCCACAGTTATATAAGCATCCGCCAGGTTCCATATCGGCCAGGGATTAAAGGGCCGGAAGCCAAGATCAACACGTATAAAATCCACCACTCCCTGCCCCGGCCTGATTATCCTGTCCAGCAAATTACCTAAGGCTCCCGGCATTATCAGGGAAATACCCCAATAAGAAAATTTCGCATTAGTCTCAATATTCTTATAATAGAACAGTATAAGTATCATTGCGATGACAGACATGACATAGAAAAAAATGTTTGTTGGAAATGAAGGGATCCATACTTTCGGGTTCATACCGAAAAGCGCTCCCTTGTTAAAGATAAGCTGCCACTGAATAATCTTACCAATAACAGGAACCTGTATTCCTGCCTGCAGTTTTGATGCAGCAAGGTATTTCGTATACCAATCGAGTAAAAGGCCTACAAGAGATACCATGAATAAAAGTTTCCATTTATGTTTTGCACTATCGAACATTTATTTCTCCAATACACGCAGGTTTGTTTTAATTATATCTTTAATAGTAGTAAACAGAATAAAATACGATCATGGAAAACGTTTTTCCTAGATATGAGTAATTTCATAATCGATATACTATGATTAGACCAGTTGCATATTTCAGAACCATTCGGCCGGTTAATGTACTGCTTTCTTCAATTGGTGTTGCGCTTGGATTCTGGCTTACGGATGTCAAAGCGCCTTTAACAGATCTTCTTCTGTTAATAGCAACGGCCACATGCGCCCTTGGTTTCGGCAATGTTATAAACGATATAAAAGACGTAGAAGGAGACAGGATTAACCATCCTGACAGGCCGATACCAAAGGGGACTATTTCACCGGCCGGTGCTTTTATTTTTTCTATATTTCTTGTAATACTGTCACTTACTGCAAGTTTTACGGTGTCTTTCAGTCATTGTATCGCGGCAGCTATTCCACTTGGGTTATTAATAGTATACACACTATTTCTGAAAGGCACTCCCCTTGTGGGGAATATTCTTATCAGCTTACTCGTTGCCTATACTCTGATATTCGGCAGTATACATTCACCTGACATAACAATTATTCTTATACCGGCATTCCTTGCATTCCTGCTCAATCTCTCACGCGAAATCGTTAAAGATATTCAAGACCGGGAGGGGGATTTGAATGCCGGTCTCAGAACGACGGCGATTCTTTCGGAACGGGTTTTAAAAGGTATTCTGATTGCTATCTGCATTGTGTATATCCTTTTCGTTTTTATACCCGTATTACTCGGCCATTTTCACACACTATACCTTCTGAATTGCGTATGTATTGTGCTGCCAATTCACATTTTCTGGTTTGTCAAACTTATGAAAAAGGATGCTTCTTCCCACTTGGAAAGCATATCTACCGCAATAAAAATTGAAATGCTCGGAGGACTTGTTGCACTATCGTTTGATAAGCTTTTTACGTAACCATTCACAGGTTCTGGGTTCCCCGTTTATCCCAGTGGGTCTGTACGAAAGCCCCTAGATAACATTGCGTAAAAGCAGAAAGC
>CBDVBE010000369.1:0-6564 GCA_965372145.1 uncultured bacterium
CAAGGGTTGGATTGTCCAACTTGATTATATTAGCTTTGCTTGGCGCACTCATATTCTCTCCTTTAGTTTAATACATTATAACTTTGTTATTACATTCATAGCACATTGACTTATCTTTTGTGTGCATTTGTCATTTTTATATCTCTAACGGTAGCGTATACACCAGCACATGGGTTGACCGATCCCTGGTGTTAAACCAGAAATAGACCCTGTTTTTATAACGGGTAAAGCTGTCACCAAAGTTAGAGTATGTTTTACAGGGAAATATTTTTGTATACTTTTTCCGTGCCTCATTGATCATATTCTTTTTAACAGTTTCCATCACACTTCCCCTTATCAGCTATCTGCTCTGTGTTTCTTTCCAGTTCGTTTCTGCATGCGCATTGAGCCACGCCTCAATATCTGACGGCACACTTGTCAGATGATTATTGTTAACCATAACTTTCTCTATATTCTGCAGCTGAGTGATCGATGCCGGCAGTGAAGCGAGCGCATTATTATTAACATAGAGATTTATTAGAGTGGTAAGATTGCCGAAATTTTCAGGTAAAGAATCCAGCTGGTTACCGGACAACTGCACCGTGTTAAGAAGCGGGAGATCACAAAAGGTGTCAGGGATCTTTTTGATATTGTTATTACCGGCCCAAAGAGTCTCCAGCGCCTCACATTTATAAATTGTTTCCGGGATTGAATCAATCGCATTATCATAAATGGTAAAATGGAACATCTCTTTGAACTGGCCTATCTGCGGCGACAAATAGGAGATATTATTCTTACCTAAGGTCAAAGCTCTCAGATTCAACTTAAAGAGATCATCCGGAATGGTCGTAATATTGTTATCATCAAGCCCAAGATAGCGCAGCGTTTTGATTTTTGGTATCTGCGAAGGAAAAGAATCAAGCCCGTTACCTTCAAGGCTTATCGCTTCCAGTTTTGGAAATTTAACCAGGGTGTCCGGCAGTTCAGTTATGCCCGTATAGTTGAGGCTTATGGTAATAAGCCAGGGCATTCTTTTCAGGAGCACCGGAAATGATGGTAACGGATTGCTGTCCAGATAGAGGTGCCAGAGCCGTTTCAATTCGAGTATCTCTTCCGGCAGTTCCGTAATATTGTTTTCTCTGAGATACAGTTTATTAATAAATGTCAGTGTCCTGATTGACGAATGCAGAACAGTAATATTCTTATTACTCAAATCCAGAAAACGGATTCTCTCATCTACAACAGTGACCAGCGAATCCCACACCCAGCCGGTAATACCCTGATTGGCAAGATACGCTATAAGGGCCAGCGAGTCGGAGGCATAATCATCCGGCACATTGACCGTATCGATAATTACGGATTCACCTGCAGCAAGCGTTATGGTTGTATCTTTTGATTTTGTATCAGCTTCATCAGTGATGAAGTTTACCGCGACATCCCCGGCAGGTACGTTTGAAAAATGG
The DNA here is from genome assembly GCA_965372145.1 of uncultured bacterium. Lineage (GTDB taxonomy): Bacteria > Fibrobacterota > Chitinivibrionia > Chitinivibrionales > JANQEN01 > CBDVBE01. The sequence continues at coordinate 1,443 of CBDVBE010000369.1, forward strand.
TAGTTTCCGTCTATGTCAACTTTCTGTATATGCTCCAGACCATAGAGCCGCACAAAAATATCAGCCGAAACGATTTTATCATGCAGTGCCGTACCGGAAACAATTGCGCCCTGCAGTAATGGAACTGCTCCGAGGTTTACTGCCTCCCCGGAATTGATATCTACGGTACAGGATACCATCGATGCAAATTGTGTACCATCATTGCACTCAATGATATAGGTACCGGTATCTACAGAATCTATACTGAAGGTGCCGCCCGCATCAGTTACTGCATCGGGTATACGGTCACCGGTCAACTCTGCCGTATCAGAAAGGTATGATTGTGAACGAAGGTATACTTCAACACCGGCCGCGGGCTGTCCGTTGAGTGTCACCATTGCAGCTATTTTTGTGTTCTCCGATGAGCTTGTACCACCGGCAACATTGGTACTGCAATTAAACTGAAGTATTATCACTACAGAAAGGATTCCCGCGCACAGCAATCTCATGTGTCCATTCCTTTCTCATGTTGACCGATATTCCGGGTATCATCACTTAATGGAAAAAGCTGAAAATTGAACTGGTACACCCGTGAACTATTAGTATCATTATTTACAATAGAAACAACCCGCTCCTTAAAGGCAGCAAGTTCAGCGATTAACACCTCATAGCATGGCTTTGATATACCCAAGGTAATACACGACACATTCCGCTCCTCAACAGCAAACCGGCCCAGTGATTCTGCGGCCATGTTGATCATGGTCCGGTTAAAATCCCTCCGCGCGAGTGAAATCATATCGGTTCCACTGGTGATAGCAGAATCGGTCTGCTTATAGGAACCATCCGTCAGCTTTTTAATCATCTTTAACCGCAGCAACAAATGAACAGCTTCCCGTGCTTCACTTAATTTTATCTTAGGTTTGACCGAATTTGCAAGCAATCGATAGTCATCCTGAAAATTATAGAGACAGACCAACTCCCGGATGACACTGGTAAACCATTTATTGAAATAATCATACTGATCGCCGCGTAACTTATGTTCACTGATATAATCCATCATTGAGACCAGAACACTGTAATGCTCCTGTTTCTCCGATGCGGTTTTTGCCTGGTTAAAGAGAACCAGATTCCTGAAAAAAACCGATTCCTTTTTACCTAATTTCAGGGCCTTTAAAAAGCGCTCGACCATCGGGCGGGTAAGGCTGCGGTCGCCCTCAATAACCTGCTTGAGAAAATTGGGAGATTTAAATCCGGCTTTTTGCGCAAAATAACGGTAGGAGAAGTGACGGGTGGTATTTTTCTTCTCATTGTAGTAATCAGCAAGAAATCTGCGATAGTCGATATATTTAAAAATCGGTTCCATATACTATAATGTACAATAAAACCGGTTGATCAGGCATAAAAAATATTGTGAAAACTATTTTATTGTATTCAATTTGAATACAAACAATCATATAACTTGTTGATTTAAATCATGTTTTATTTATTTAAATGAGAATTTAGCAATAAATGAATACAAATGAAATAACTATATTTTCCTTTATCGGCTTAAATTTCGGTTGGAATTGAATCTTGAAGAAAGAGGTAACATATTTATAAATGTAATTGCATTCTGTTTTACAGAAGGATATTATTTCATCTCATTTTAGACCAATTGTTACCGGACAATCGTTAGCTTTTTTATACTTTTTATTCCTTTATTCTTACCAACATCAACCTTGTAGAAGTAAACGCCGGAAGAAACTTTCTGGCCAATCTCATTCGTTTTATTCCAATAAATAGTATGCGTACCCATACTCATATTTTTATTCACAAGATTCACTATTTTTCTCCCCATACAATCATAAATTACCAAGCTAACAAAAGTTTCTGTCGGCAACACAATCTTAAACTGTACTTTCAAACTGCGAAAACCAGCATTGCTGTGGAAAACTGAAATATCCTTAGTTGTGTAATCTAGTTGTTCAACTGATTTGGTAATCTGAATCGTATCCAGAGTAAGGGTAAAATCCAGATCACATGCCTCGCTTGAAATCTGATATTTACTCAGTACTCCCGGCCCGCAGCTGCCATTACCGATACCACGCTGTTTTGCGTCGATGCAAACTGTTATATCACCCGGCTCAGGAAGCTCATGGATATACTTTACACTTCTGCAATCTTTTGGTGAATAGTTGGACACATTCATGGCAAAGGGTATGTCTGATGAAATTTTAAATCCTGTGCCATTATCATCAAAAAGCCTTACCCAGCGCACATCCTGCCTGCTGCCGTTCTCCTGAGGCTTTACCTGCGGCACAAACATATCCCCGACTTTTTTCTGGTAAATTCCAACAGCAGCGCCTGCCTTTCTGTCAAAGTAATTTTCATCTGGTCCCCGGCCATACCATTTGACGTTACCCAGTGACTCATTTGCTGTTATTAACACGCCAATCCGGGGAAGCGTGGTGTTTGGAGGAGTCAGGCGGTTTTCAAGTGTGATTGTGCCATCACCTTTGATTGTATAAGTACAGGCATGACCGGCTCCACTGAAGGTATTGGTGATATTGACCACAACTTCATCCTTTGCAGGTTGATTATAATTGAATACGGAAACATTCTGATTGCTCAGAGCTTCCAGACTTGACCAGCTTTTGCCTTCGCCATTATCATTATCTGTGGGGGCTCTATAAACATTAAACATCTGGCAACTGCCGGTCTCCTGGGTATTATCAATAAGGTCAACACCACTATAGACCACTCTGGCCATAATGCCTTTTGTCTTATTGAAAGTTACCGCGAATTCTTTACCAATTGTTCTCCCGTTGACAATAACATCGTCCCCTAATTCCTGCACTGTCAAATCACCTTGCCTCTGTTTTGCATTAGCAGGCTGTTTTTTTGGCGCTTTCCCGGACGCAACAGCAAACTGCTCCCAGGCAACAATATGACCTCTATCCGCCCATTGTGTACTCTCTTTCAACCGGAAATTAACCGTGAGAAAATATTCTTTTTCACTGGGAAAACCGCTGTTATCAAAGGGTATATCTATCGTAGTATTACTACCGGGTGCTACAGTAACTGAAGCAACATTACCTTTCTGTATCTCAATGCCATTCTCAATAACAACCCAGTCAATGTCAAAGACATTCAGATTGATGAACCAGTGATTATTGGTTACCGTAATTTTTTTATTTGCAGCGAGATTCTGTTCTGTCATCCGTATGAATTGATGAACCTTCTTTACTTCCCACAATTCGGAGTAGTGCTTTCTATCGGGCGACACAACACCATTGGCGCAGAAATTTCTATCACTGGGATAATTGCTGTTACCGGGGAAATAGCCGCCGTATACATAATGGTCCTCTGTTGTATTCGGTTTGCGCAGTCCCTGGTCAACCCAGTCCCAGATACAGCCGCCAAGAACCTTATTGTTATTATCCATTGCGTCCCAGTATTCTTTATAATTACCCAGACCGGTACCCATGGAGTGTGCAAACTCGCAATGGAAAAACGGCTTGCTGGAACTGCTGAAATTCTGACAATACGATACAGACTGGTACTGGTGGCTGATCATGTCACAGACCTCATCCATGCGTTCATAATGCAGCGGCCGTGATGAATCAAAGCTCTTTGTATACGCCGAGAGATTTTCAAAATTACTGCCGGGCCCGGCTTCATTGCCCATGGACCACGACCATATGCACGGATGGTTTTTGTCCCGCTCAAGCATACTGATCATACGATCCCGGTGTGCCTCCAGCCATTTGGGATTATTCCCCAGGGTGGTGGGCAGATCATAATACATACCGTGGGATTCAATATTCGCTTCATCCTGGACATAAAGCCCATACCTGTCACAGAGGTCATACCACCTGGTGTTATTGGGGTAATGGCTGAGCCGTACCGCATTGATATTAAACTGTTTCATCAACTGTGCATCTTTTACCATGTAATCATACGTTACCGCCCTTCCCAGATCCGGATCGTGTTCGTGGCGGTTTACCCCTTTAATCTTGACCGGTTCTCCATTTATATACAGACATACATTTTTTATTTCCACTTTGACAAAACCGGTATGACACTTTTCTACTTCAATAGTATCACCGTTTTCATTTGTTAAAATAAAAAGGGTTGTATAAAGATTCGGCATTTCAGCAGACCATTTCTTTGGATTGGAAATGGTTGTATTACTGAATGTTATTTTTTCCTCAGAACCGGCTGCAATACTGGCGATAGTATTACTCAAAGAAGCGACTTCACTCTGATTTTCATTCAGGCGGAGCACATCAAGTGTATGCAACCCTGCATTTGTACCGCTGTAATTTTTTACATTCGCCGTCACCTTCCATATACCATTGGTATAGCTTCCATCCAGGTCTCCCTGCACAAAGAAATCCCGCAGATGCACTATCGGGGTGGAGAAAAGAAAAACATCCCGAAAAATGCCACTCAACCGCCACATATCCTGGCATTCGAGGTAACTGCCGTCGCACCAACGGTATAATTCAACTGCAAGGGTATTGATATCACTCTGAACATACAGAGTTATATCAAATTCTGTCGGGGTAAAACTTCCCTGGCTATATCCTGCTTTTTGTCCATTTACCCATACATAACAGGCCGATTTCATCCCCTCAAAATGAAGGAATATCTGGCGCCCGCTCCATTCTGAAGGAATAGAAAAATCCCGTCGATATGAACCTACGGGATTATCATTATCAGGGATATCCGGTACCTGGCTAGGATGATTAATTGCATTGGGATCAAAGGGAAATTTCTGATTGCAGTAAATGGGTATACCATGTCCCTGAGTCTGCCAGCTTGATGGCACCGGGATATCATCCCAACCGCTTACATTGTAGCTCGGATCTTCAAAACCGGTCGGCTTATCAGCCGGTGTTGCCACCCATTTGAATTTCCATGTCCCGCTTAACAGCTGATAATAGATTGAATCTTCAACACTGCTGCTCGACATCGCACTTTTGACACTTGGATACGGCAGTAATGTCGCATGAGCCGGCTCTTTATTGCGTCCAATAACATTAAGGTTGTCCCAATCATCATTGGGCCCGGAAAAGACTGTGCTGATATATAAGAAATGAATAACTAGCGTGAGTTTACGAATTAGCGACAGTCGTTTTAGTTAAGTGTACTTGTATCA
>CBDVBE010000370.1:0-6563 GCA_965372145.1 uncultured bacterium
ATGCAGCGCAGACGTAAGAAATTAGGTGAGATCCTGGTTGCCCAGGGTTTTATTGATGAACAGCAGCTCATGGAAGCTCTTGGAGAGCATAGAAAGACCGGTGCAACCCTGGGTTCTACATTGGTTAAAATGGGGTATATTGCTCAGGATGAACTTAACAGTGTGCTTGGCGAACAGATTCAGCTTAGTCAACGAAAAAGAATTGGTGAAGTACTTGTTGAACAGGGATTGATAGACGAAAGGCAGTTGCGTGAAGGTTTAGAGGAACAGAAAAGGACCAAACGACAGCTAGGACAGTGCCTTATCAAACTTGGATATATCTCCGAAAATAAACTGATCGATGTTCTCAGTGCGCAGCTCGATGTACAGCATGTCATGCTTGATAATTTTACGTTTTCTCCCCGATTGCTTAATGACGTCCCCGAGGAGATGGTTCGGAAATATAAGGCAATTCCCCTGTATGAGACGAATGGTGTTATTACGGTTGCAATGGCTGATCCGACTAATCTTCGAACTATAGATCACCTGAAGTTTAAGACCGGTAAGGAAATTGAACCGGTTATTGCCTCAGATCGAAGCATTCTGGCTGCCATTGACCGGAACTATTCAGTCGGTAACCTGGAGCAGATGAGTGATATCTTCGCCGATGTACAAGTCGGTGATGATTTGGATGTGGTCACGGATGCGGATGAAGGAGAGGCGCTGACTGATGAAGAGGGACAGCAGGTAATTAAGATTGTTAATCTTATTGTCAACCAGGCTGTTTCAGCGGAGGCCTCCGACATCCATATAGAGCCGATGGAACGGTACTATCGGCTGCGCTACCGTGTGGATGGTGAACTGGTGGAGCAGAACCCGATTCCATTGCAGTTGCGTGCCCAGATTATATCCCGTTTGAAAATTATGGCTGGTATGGATATTGCCGAGAAACGAAAACCGCAGGATGGGCATTTTCAGATTCGCTATCAGGGGAGGCAGATTGATTTGCGTGTGTCCACATTCCCTACAATGACCCGCGGACGTGGGGTCAATGAAAAAGTAGTACTTCGAATTATTGACCAAGAAGGAAAGATGCTGGAGCTTGATCAACTGGGATTTTTGTCGCATACCCTGGAAATGTTTGATCGGTTAGTCCGCCTGCCTGATGGTATTCTGCTGGTAACGGGACCGACGGGGAGTGGTAAGAGTTCAACCTTGTATGCGGTTATGCATCGCATCAATATCTTCTATGCGAATAAAAAGAATATTGTGACCATGGAGGATCCGATTGAGAACAACATGGATGGTATCAATCAGGGACAGATAAATCCGAAAGCCGGCTTTACTTTTGCTTCAGGCATGCGCTCCATCCTTCGTCAGGACCCGGATATCATTATGGTTGGTGAGATGCGCGATACTGAAACCTGTCAGATGGCAGTACAGGCGGCGCTTACCGGTCATTTAGTATTTTCAACTCTCCATACAAATGATTCGGCAAGTGCATTTACCCGTCTCTTTGATATGGGAGTAGAACCCTACCTTATTGCATCAACGATAAAGGGAATTCTTGCACAGCGTCTCGTACGGAAAATTTGTGTCAAGTGTAAAGAGGAATATGTCCCTGAAGCTTCCCTGCTTCAAAGGACCGGTTTGAAGCCGGGGGTTAAAATATTTCAAGGAAAAGGGTGTCATTTCTGTGAGAATACCGGATACCGTGGGCGAATAGGTATTTTTGAACTCCTGGTTCCTGATCAACAGGTGGAACGGATGGTGATCGGACGAGGCTCGTCGGATGAAATCAAACAGTACTGTCTTAAAAGGGGAGGGTTTGATACTCTCAGGCGTGATGGCCTCCGCAAAGTGCTTTCGGGACTAACAACACTTGAGCATGTATTGGGAGCTTCACAGGATGACTGATTTTTCTCCTTCGCATTCATTTATTGATTCAATTATTCTTAATCAAGTTCAAAAAAGTGCGGTTATTTATAACGAAGGGCCTCAACTTGTTTTTGCAGGAGCGGGAACCGGTAAAACACGGGTTCTTACTGCAAAGATAGCCTTCCTTATCAAAGAGGCCGGTCTTTTCCCCAATAACATTTTTGCAGCGACCTTTACCAATAAAGCAGCTTCAGAGATGCGTAACAGGGTAGAGGAATTGATTGCTATCTCCTGTACCGGTCTGTGGATAGGGACGTTTCATTCGCTCTGTGCCCGTATTCTCAGGCGTGAGGCGCATAGAATTGGATATACATCAACCTATTCTATCTATGATGAACAGGATCAACTTTCATTAATAAAAAAAGTAATGAAAGAACTGGGCCTCGAGGAACGAACCATGCAGCCAAAACAGTTACGAAGAATTATTTCCAACTATAAAAATGGCTGTATCCCCTGCGAGGAATTAGAAGGAACGGGAGGTTCGTACTATGAACGTGAGGTGATTGGTGTTTATAAGCAGTACCAGAAGGAATTAAAACAGGCTCAGGCCATGGATTTTGATGATTTAGTGACAAAAGATGTGTATCTGTTTCGAAAAAATAGTGATATATTGGATATCTATCGAAGTCAGTTTCACTATGTACTTGTTGATGAGTATCAGGATACCAATAAATCGCAGTTCTATTTAGTGAAGCTTCTTGCTCAGGCGCACCAGTGTATCTTTGTCGTGGGTGATGACGATCAGAGTATATACAGTTGGCGTGGTGCTCAGATAGAGAATATCCTCTCCTTTGATACCGTGTTTCCCGGGACAAAAGTTTTTACGCTGGAGGAGAATTACCGGTCGTCACAGGCAATTCTTGATTTTGCTAATGCGGTGATCAGTTCAAATCAAAACCGTGCTGATAAAAAGCTATGGACATCTCTGAAAAGCAGTACTGAGGTAGTTGTAAACCGCTATCGGGATGATCGTCAGGAAGCTGATTCTGTGGCGGAGAAGATCGGTGAGTTAATTGCTAAAGATAAAACACCGGGTGACATTGCAATCCTGTTTCGGACTAATGCGCAGTCCCGTTCTTTTGAAGATGTTCTGAGAAAACGAAATATCCAGTATGTGCTTGTAGGCGGGACAAGCTTTTATGAGCGGAAAGAGGTGAAAGACTGTTTAGCGTATCTTCGCCTTCTGGTTAATCCTGATGATACTATCAGTTGTGAACGGATATTGAATGTCCCTGCAAGAGGTATTGGGGCAAAGACACAGGAAAAACTCTCCCAGGCAGCCAGGGGAAAAGGAAAAACATTATTTAAGCTTATAGTAACTCATGATTATGATTCGTTTACTACCCGGGCACAAAAAGGACTGGAGGAGTTCAGTTCGGTATTTTCCCTTCTAAGTGAATTGCAAAATCATAACGCACCCCCGCCGGATATCCTTTCCCAGATGCTTTCGGTAACCGGGTATGTTGATATGCTTGAGAATGAGGACACTGAAGAATCCCGGGCTCGTCTGGAAAATATTAATGAGCTGTTGAATGCTTTGACAATATGGCATGCTGAAAATCAGGAGAAAACACTTTCTGATTTCCTCGAAGATGTTTCTTTGGCATCTAATATCGATGGATGGAATCAGGAGAACGGTGCGGTAAACCTCATGACATTCCATTGTGCAAAGGGTCTTGAGTTTGAGGTAGTCTTTCTGGTTGGCATTGAAGATGGTTTGATCCCTTCACGTCAGAATTTTGATGATGAACTCAAACTGGAAGAAGAGTGCCGGCTGTTTTATGTCGGCTCAACGCGAGCAATGGAGATACTCGAATGTTCTTATGCAAACACCCGGATGCGCTTTGGTTCAATAATGCCAATGGTGCCATCGCGATTTATCGAACAGGTTTCACCGCAGTTATATCGCTTCGTGGATCATAGTGTACTGTTTTCTCCAACAATAAAACCCTGTTCCGCACATGCCGGGAGAAGGGTTTCCGTTCATAAAAAGAGTGAAATCGATACGTCACCGGTGTATGATGATTTCAATCAGGAGACCGTGCAATATCGTATGGGGCAGATTGTTACGCATGGGAAATACGGCCAGGGGAAAATACTTTCGATCAGTGGATTTGGGCCTGACATGCGGTTGACGGTTCTTTTTAATGACGGCAGTCGAAAACGGATGATGGCGAAATTTGCCAATCTGCAACCGGTGTGAGAAAAAAAAGGAGAAATAAAATTGATTGAGAAGAAAACCGTAGAACATATCGCCAATTTAGCGCGATTGGAGGTGAGCGAAGAGGAGATTGCATCCTTTACGCGTGAACTGGGCTCTATTCTCGATTATGTTGAACAACTCAATGAAGCTGATACAACAAAGGTAGAACCTGCAGCATTCATGATTCCGCAACATGATCCACTTGGTGATGATGTAGAAACCGAATCACTTCCCGCTGAAAAAATCCTTCAAAATGGCCCGTCGGTGAAAAAGGGATTTTTTACAGTTCCTAAAGTCATTACCTGATTGCATCGGAAAGATAATGAAGGCACAACAGGAAAAACGGACCATATGTGTAATACCAGCCCGGTATGGCTCCACCAGATTACCGGGAAAACCGCTTATATCGATCAAAGGTTTGCCTCTTATTATGTGGACGTATAACAGGGCAAAGGAGTCGGGTGCGTTTGATGATGTCTATGTCGCAACGGATGATGCACGAATTATGGATACCGTGACACAGCATGGCGGTAACGCACTTATGACTTCACCCGAGCATACCTCGGGTACTGACCGGGTTAATGAAGTGGCGCAAAAAACAGCAGGTGACTATATTGTAAATTTACAGGGGGATGAACCTCAAATACCGATTGACATACTAAAAGATTTCGCTGAAAACCTTTTTAAATTAGACAATTTGAGCTTGCTTACCTGTGTAACATATGCTACAATAGAAGAGATGCATGATGCAAATGCGGTGAAGGCTGTCCTCTCCACCAAGGGGGAAGCCCTTTATTTTTCCCGCGCACCAATTCCTTTTGGCAGAGATGATGCCCGGTATACCGGATACAAGCATATCGGTATCTATGGTTTTACCCGGGAAAGTCTTGCCCGATTTTGTACACTTGAACCGGGAGAACTGGAGAAAGTGGAAAAACTTGAGCAACTGCGTGCGTTGGAACACGGGATGAAAATAGTGTGTCTGAAGAGAGAATATTCCGGTATTGGTATAGATACGGAGGAAGATTTAGAATCCTTTCGATTATCAGTTGAGGATATCTAATAATCCTGCGGTGTTTCCTGGTGGGACTGATGATATGGTTGATGCAAAAACTACAAATCGACAGGTACTGGTTGTTGATGATGAAATCTCTATCTGCGAGATAGTCTGTGCCTATCTCGGAAAGAATGGCTATACCGTTTTTCAAGCACTAAGTGCAGAAAAAGCAATCGAGATCATTAAAGAAAAAGAGATTGATCTTGTTCTTTCCGATATAAAAATGCCCGGTATGACCGGTGTTGAACTGCTCAAGTGGGTAAAAGAGTTTAACAGTTTTTTGCCGGTCATTATTACAACCGGTTTCCCAACCCTTGATACTGCAGTTGAAGCACTAAAACTTGGTGCCTATGACTATCTTACCAAACCGTTTCATTTAGAAGAGATTCGGGAAAAGGTTTCACGGGCCTTGCAAACCCGTCAACTTGAAGAGGACAATTTATTATTCTCCAAACTAGTCTCCCTGCATGAGGTTACTAAAGTTCTTTCTTCCACCCACAGCCTTGAACAATTAAATGAACGGTTCCTTGATTATTCAGTGAAAATATCCCGGTCGAATGGCGGAGCCTTATTCTTATCAAATGCATCACAGAAGTTACTCATAGCCCTGACATCACCAGAACCTTTTAACAGGGCATTCTGGGAATTACCGGCATTTATTACAGCTTCACAATGGGCTGTGTATAATGGTGAACCAATTGTTATTGAAGTAGGAAAAACTAATCTCCCTGAAGGCATGCCGCCGCTTCCTGAATTTATTCAATCATATATTGTATTTCCGCTCAAGACATCTAAAGGGGTTCTTGGTGCGTTGAATCTGGTCAGGGCACAAAACAGTATTTCTTTCTCAAACGTTGATCTTGAAATTATTAACGTACTTGCTTCGCAGGCGAGCATTTCAATAGAGAATGCGCGATTATACCAGAATATCAGAGACAACTATTTGAAGACTATAAGCGGTTTTGCACTCGCGGTGGAAGCAAAGGATAAATATACGCATGGCCATTCGGAGAATGTCATGAAATATGCGGTTATACTTGCACAGCACCTTGGTTTGACGCCCCGAGAAATTGAACAGATTAAATATGCGGGACTGCTCCATGATATTGGTAAAATTGGTGTCGATGAAGCGATATTAAATAAACCGGGTAAGTTAACCCTGGAGGAATTTGAGCAGATTAAGAAACATCCTGATCTTGGCTCGAGGATCCTGGCAAATGTTCCCTTTTTTGAATCTCTTATTCCATTGATTCGGCATCATCATGAATATTTTAATGGTGAGTGGTATCCGGATGGCCTCGCTAATGAACAGATACCTTTTGGTGCACGGATATTAAGTGTGGCGGATGCATTTGAAGCAATGACGTCAAATCGGCCTTACAGGAA
>CBDVBE010000371.1:0-6562 GCA_965372145.1 uncultured bacterium
AAAAAATAGTAGATTATACGATGAATGTCAAGCTATAAGTGTCGTTGTAGGGTTATATATAAAATTCATTTCTGTCGTTCTGTTAACGATTTTAGCAAGTTCAGCGGAAATCCATGTGCGGTATAATGCCCTGGGATATAATCCGGAAAGAAATAAACGACTCATTGTCATGTCTGAACATGATCTCAATAAACAAAAGTGGTTTATAAAAAAGGAGACGCCCTCAAAAAATGCGGTAACCGTACTCTCCGGAAAATTCGGAGTAAGCAGGTGCGGCAAAGGTGACCACACACCCCTGCCCTATAATTACGTTATCTACTTTTCCAGTATTGAAGATGAAGGGGTCTATATCTTTGAAACAGGGGGAACGCGCCAGGAAGGTATTACCATAAAGAAAGATCCCTATTCGTGGATTATAGAAAAACCCCTGCACTGGATGCGTGCGGCACGATGCGGGTCTTATGATTGTGTTGACCATGAACCCTGCCATTTCGCAGATTCATCCTGTTTGATACACCGGCGTGAAGGGATACGGAACAACCAATGGAATCCTGATCCATCGGGAAAAAGGGTCTGTATTCCCGGCGGGTGGCATGATGCCGGTGATTACATTAAGGTGACCTTAACCACGGCATATGCAACGTACTTTTTACTCCGCTCATATGAAGTCAATCCTGATGTATTCAAAAAGAAACTAAGTAAGACTGAACTTGTTGATGTTCTGGATGAAGCGAAATGGGGTCTTGATTATCTATTGAAGGTAATGCCTGACACCAATGAATATATAGTCCAGGTTGGCGCATACGCGGATCATAACTGTGGACTTCGCCTTCCCCATGATGACCTGCTCGCACAAAAACGTGAGGCCCTGTCAGCACTCTCTCCCACACAAATGGGCTTTTCAGCGGCGGCGTTAGCTGTCGGCAGTATTGTCTTTGAAAAACTGGGTATGACAAAGGACGCGAAAAAATATCGTGACATGGCAGAGCTTACTTTCAGACGTTCCATTTCAAAAGACGCAGTCGCGCCTGCCTGGTTTGCAGAGCAGTATAACTGGTATGACGATGAAACAAAGAACGACAATCTCGAACTTGCCGCGTCAGAGTTATATCGATTGACAAAAGACACAACATACCTTGAGCGCGCTAAAATGTTTTCCAACAAGGCCCGCGCGGCCGGCTGGCGGGGTTGGGATCATATAAATATACCGGCACACCTTTCGTTAATGGAACATTACTCTGTTGTCAAAAATGATCTTTTTATAGATTTTGATGACTTCTCGAAATACGCAAGACGTAAAGATAATATCTGGAGTATTCCTGTAAAATATGTATGGGCCGGTCTCTATGTCTATATTGGCATAGCCTCTTCCGCGATGGAATACCAACTGCGTACAAAAAGTAAAAAATATGAAAAACTTGGTTACACTATTATTGATTATATGTTTGGGGTAAATAACTGGGGTATAAGCTTTGTAGCCGCACAGGAGCTGGATTATACTATCAAATACCCTTATTCACAAATTTACACCCTGCAAAGCCACCTGTTTCCGGAAGGCGCGATTTCAGAAGGCCCTGGAGACAGACACTCTTATGATGAAAACCACATCTGGTTCGGCTATGACAGTCAGGCCCAGCCGACTCATAAATTCAACTCTGAAAAAGGTGTTTTTTATGATCATGTAAAAGATTATATGTGCATGGAAACAACGATTGCGGGGGTATCTGATGGCATTTATCTTCTCGCCATCGCATCAAAATTATATAAAAATTAATTTCGTTAAAAGGAGATAGTATGCTTTTTTCAGACAATTTTAGAACTAATTATTTTGCAAAATATAGCTCTGTAGCAATGGTATTACTTCTCACACTGACTTTCCTGACAAACGCGTCTTGTGCGAATCAGGTTGACAACCCCGGCTTTGAGAATGAAAAGGGACTGAAAAGGGACGGAGACAATAAATTAAACCATGTCATTCAACTACCGTTTTCTACTCCATATGCTATAAGCTTTATGAATAGAAACAGGATCCGACATAGTAAAGCGTGGGAGCATATAGACTAAAATGAGGTGGTGCCCAGGGTCGGAATCGAACCGACATGGTATTGCTACCGCGGGATTTTGAGTCCCGTGCGTCTACCAATTTCACCACCTGGGCACAAATAGGATATTCACATTTCTCAGCCATTAAAATTAATTCTTTTATGGCCAATTAAGCAAGGGAGTTACACGAAGAAAACGAAATAAGAATAAACTACTCAGTTACCGGGAGAAAATCATTAACCTTTACCGGATACATTGTTTCAGCAGATATCACCACAATTTATCATCATCGTCGTCGCCATCAAGGGATGAGAGGTCATCATCCAATCTGTCAAGTCCATCCCCGGGAGGATCCATAAAAGGACCCATAGGAGAATCTTTTCCATCATTGTCATGATTGAGATTTTTTATTGTTTCCGCAATAATATCATCAGCGTTATATTCCACGAATTCGCAAACTTCTTCGGTTTTAGCATTCCTGTTCTCTTTAACAAACTCCATAATTGATATACCGGTTGTAATCATGATATTTCTCACAAGGTTTTCATCATAGAGTCTGCAATGACTGCCGCGCATAGGATGTCCCTTTTCTCAGTAGTACGTATTTTTGTAAGCGTTCACAAAACGCTGAAATTGGAAAGTTTCATGTTTTTCCCAATTTCCAATTTCTAATTTCAAGCCGTGAACGGCTACGTACCTTATTATGTAATTGTATCGTTATTTCCCGCTACTATGCAATACTAAAATCGCTGCTGGATATAATCATTTATATCAATATTAAACGCTTTCGGATTCATTGATATTTCAATTTTTAGCGGTTTTACGCGCTCTTCCTTCTGCTTTTCCCATAAGTCTATTTTTTCGGGTTCACTCAACCGTTTACCGGTTTTATCGAAGAGCATGAGAATAACCGGTGTAAGGAGCCTTTCCCGATCCACACGTATAACCACTCCCAACTCTCCTGTTGAAAGCTTCACAAAGCTGCCGACCGGATAAATACCCATATGTTTGGTAAAGAGCTGTACAATCCTTCTGGAGTAATCAATATCACATCCTTTAAAAATGAGCGCCAGCGCTTTCTGTGGTGTCCATGCCGCTTTATATACCCGGTCTGAAGTAAGTGCATCATAGACATCAGCTACTGCACTCATAAGGCCGACTTCATGGATGCGTTCCCCTTTCAGGCCGTATGGATATCCTTTGCCATTATACCGTTCATGGTGCTGCAGGACAATCTTCCGTGTGACATCTGAAATTCCTCTCAGGTCAAGAATCGTATCCAGGCCGAACTCAGGATGGCGTTTAACAATGGCGAATTCAGTATCGGTCAGTTTCCCCGGTTTATTCAGTATTTTTTCCGGCACGCGCATCTTTCCGATATCATGTAACAAACCGCCCATACCCATTTCGATCAACCGCTCTTCGTGATACCCCATTGAATGGGCAAGTGAGACAAGCAGAATCGCTACGTTGACTGAATGAACATAGGTATAATCATCATACCCTTTCAACTGGCTTAAACTGACCAGTGCATCAGGATTTTTTATAAGGCTTTCAACAATATCAGAAGCGGCACTTTTAATAATTGACAATGAAAATGGCTGTCCGTCCCGGATAGCACTCAACACTTCAGAAACCCGTATTACCCCTTCATGATGAACGGAAACCGCATTTTCAAGTTCTTCATAATATTCCTTTTCCCGCTCTTTCGGATCTTTTTCAACAACCTTCAGGAGTGCCGCCTGCTTCTCACCAACCGATTTTTCCGTATTAATACGGACCCGTTTCACCCCTCTTCGTTTCAGTTCATTGACCTGTTCGGTGGTTACAATAACCCTGCCCTCAGAAACAAGCAGCATGCCATCTCGTTCAAACACATCCTCGATGTACATGCCTATGGTAACATCATCAATGTTAACCTGTTTAATATTTTCCTCATTCATGTCTGATTTTGCCATCGAATACTCTTTGTTAGGATTACTACTATACTGATCCATTCTATTATATCATGTCAAAGTATGTCCAGTCAACTAAATTTCCATGCGTACTTCCGAAGATTACTTTTTGACCGATTCCTCTGCAACACCTTATTTTATGCCTTTCTCTCTTTGTTTAAGGAAAACCCTGTGCAGAAAACAACACCTCCCGACAGTATCCTGTTCACTGTGGAGTCAAATGACGCTGCATGGTCATTTTACCGACCGGCAGATCCTGACCTCATTCTGAATCAAATCACCGATGAAGAATATGAAAAGGACCGGTTTTTGCCATTCTGGGCTGAACACTGGCCTTCATCAGAGGTACTATTCTCCTATTGTACAGATACCCTTCAGCAGCGGTACACTTCTATCTGCGAGTTAGGCTGCGGTCTCGGAATTATTTCCACAGCACTGGCAACAGCAGGCCATCCGGTTATCGCAACAGATATCTCTTTTCAGGCATGTTCGTATACTGCTGCAAATATGCGAAAATACACAGAAAATGGCAGGATACTCTGCTGTGATTGGCGATTCCCACCCTTTACAAACCATTTTGATCTCATTGTTGCTTCCGATATCCTGTATGAAAAGCGATGGATCGAACCGGTATTACTTTTTTTAAAAAATCATCTCACCGAGAATGGCAGTGCGCTCATCGCAGACCCAACACGGCAGAATTGGGAAGAGTTTAAAAGCAGTGCTGTCTCATCAGGGTTTGCTATAGAAGTAATAGTTCAGGAAAAGGTAAATGAAGGGAAGACGATGGTGGAGATACTGAAAATACAAAAAGTAAGAAAAAGAGAATGACGAATGACGAATGATGAATGATGAATGACGAATGACGAATGACGAATGATGAATGATGAATGATGAATGACGAATGACGAATGATGAATGATGAATGATGAATGACGAATGATGAATGATGAATGATGAATGATGAATGACGAATGACGAATGACGATTTTTGAAGTGGAAGAGAAAAAGGAAAGATTGAAGGTTGACAGACTCAACTACCCTTACAATGATTATCTTTTATACTTATTGAAATACTGCAATCACGCTCTGAACACTCTGCTCTGTCAAGTTACTAAGCGCAGCCCATAAAACAATCAACAGAATAACAGTAACGGCGCCCACAACCCAGATCGGCACAAGCCGTTTTCGTGAGCGTCTGGACAGAGCTTTCGAGAGCCTGCGCCTGCCATGAGGTGAGAGGCCGGAAACAGACCGTTTGCCGGCTTTCAGAAGTACTCGTGCGAGTTTATCTATGATTTCTTCTCTCTCTGACGCATTACCCAGTTTATATTTCCCCTCAAATCCCAGAGAGAGGCACAGGTAATAAATTTCAAGCGCATCCTTGGTTCGTCTTGGGTCAGCCATAAGCTTTTCCAGCTTGCGGAAGAATTCCTCACCGGCGATATTGGTACCGAACAACTGGAGCTGTATAGGATTTGTAATCCAGAAATCACGGCACTGGCCGGGCACACTCATAACCGTCTCGTCAAGAAGCGCAACTAAAGCATAGATTGTATCATTAACGATGGCCGCATCAATATTCATGGCACGGCAATTCTTCTTGAACAGCTCAAGGTAGTGCATAATTAATTTCCGCAGTGCCGCCGGCTCGCCCAGGTCTTCCGATTCACGCATGCGAATTATTATAAGGAAAATATCCGTACACAGTGTGGCAAGATTATCCACTTTCCTGGTACGGGCTTTGGTAAGATCTAATTCCAGAGTTTGACCGACAATGGTCTCTGCAAATGATGCTCCCATCAGAATTCCTTTTTTAGTATTCCGCCACGAAGGCACTAAGACACGAAGAAAAGATTAATAAAAGTTTAATGACAGAAAAACTATTGAAACAAAATTTATAGTATTTAATTAGCTCTTTTAATTTCCTTAACTTTAACTTTTTTTTACTTTGTGCCTTTGTGTCTTCGTGGCAAAATATCTTCTCTTATTCTTTAAGAACAAGCATCTCCATTTTCAAATTGCTGAATTGATTAGGAAAATAGAAGGCAATAGTACCTGAGGTTCTAATACCATCCCAGAAGTCCCCCTTCTGATCGAGCTTAAAATATACAAAACCCGGTTTGGTAGAAAGACCCTTAGGGGGCTGTTTTACATGGACAAGGGGCAGTCCCGGCATGGCCGATGGTATCAGCAGTTCGAGCTTGTCACGTGAACACATCTTAATCCGCGAAAGTGTCCCGACTATAAGCTCTTTTTCACTAATATCTGCAGAGGCGCCAAAGAAGAATTTACCCGTTGCAAACAGCGATTCATCAGCCACCTTACACAGATAATTGGCCGGTCCCATCTCCTCGATCGGAACCGATACGCAGCCGGCAGATATATCGGCGCCGAGAATTTTTCTGACGATGGTATCAAAGGTGGTAAACACCGCTGCCAAATTGGTATGCTCATATTTCGGTAATTTCTTGATAGTTATATCTGCGGAGAAGGTGCAGAGCGCTCCGGTAAACTGGATTAAAAGCGTAAAAAGGTCATAGGGATGTATTGTTGGAATAAAA
>CBDVBE010000372.1:0-6519 GCA_965372145.1 uncultured bacterium
CACCTATATCGCTTGCCAGTTCCCTGAAATTTTCTTTCGCATCGTGCTCATTGCCGAGATTGAGCTCCCGCACATCATCGTCTTTTTCCTTGTATTCATCAATAATAGAATTATCTTCACCATCCCGAAGAATTTCGTCAGCGTCATATTCATCTTTTAAATGCATGCTTTTCTCACCCCTTTTCACTACTAAAAAATAGTGGCTGTCATTATATTAGCTTTAAGGATTTTTTAGTACTTTTAGTTTCTTTGGATTATAGCATTCCCCTTTTATGACCCTGTGGGTATATCGTCTGCAAATATATATCAACTGTATTTTTTTTCATAAAAAATTATCAAATTATGCAGTTACCATTATATACTATACTTTTCAGGAATAATATTACGTATTTTTATACCCGATTGTTATCCTTGAAATTGTATACGCAAGCACCTGTATAACTATTGAGTTAAACAGAACATTTTAAGTAAAAGGGACCGTGTAATGACAAAATTTTCCATAGCATTTATTTCGTTTGACAACCAAAACCCGCTACGTCATCGCATAATCGAAAGTACTGTGAAGGATGCAGCTCTTAAAGTCTTTTTTGAAAAGGAATTAACTGATTTTTATTCTGACGATGAAAAAGGATTTTCCTATTTTAAAGAGGACTTCTTTGACACAAATACCGGGTGCGGCAGTATAATTGAACTGGATTAACCATAACATTAATAAGTAAAATATACAGCCATGAGTTATAAAGCGATTGCTTCAATGATCGGTGCAGACGAAACATCTATTGAGGGCCTGTTTAAAGCAAAGGTCAGTCAAGAAATAGCCACGAAACTGGAAATAACTGAAGATTCATTAGAAAGATTCATTGAAGGACATGCAACGATGCCGTTAGCTTCCCGACTACGTATTACAACGGCTCAACTACAGAAATTAAGAAAAATATTGGACAGGCAAGGGGCTATTGGTTTCATTTTTGGTCTGATATGCAATAAATAATTTACTCTTTAAATAATTGTACGTTTGAAGAACATCTCTGTTTACAGGCTAAGTTTGCTTTTTAACGATTCAGAGGTAAAAGGCCTCAGAATATAATTGTTCGCTCCCGCGTTAAAAGCCTCTGTTACTGTTTCCCTGGAGGAAGCCGAAGAAACTATAACAACTTTTACCTTGCTATATTTTTGATGGGTGCGTATCTTTTTAATACATGATATCCCACTCATATCAGGAAGGTCGGTATCTAGCATAATAATATCTATTCCTGGATTTTCATCAAGTTTTTTCAGACCGCTTTGCCCATCATCTGCTTCTATAACTTCATCAACGCCAAGAGCTACAAGCTGAGTACATAGAATCCTACGCATTGTCAGGGACTTGTCTATGATAAGTATTTTCATTTTTACCATTATAGTGGTTACGGTTAATTTGATAAACATGAGTTAAGCGGAGGGTTTTTTGCGAAAAGCCCTCCGCTACTACTCATCGACGAACAATAGGAAATTTATTTCCATTGGTAGTTATACCGATAAGTCGGCACCTTGTCCCCCTTTGGGGGAGATTTATACCCTAACCCAGATAAACTGGAATTGAATATTAGAGTGCACTCTAAAAACTTTACAACTAAGGAAAATCGGTATTTAAAATGGCAGTAGGGGCCCAAAATTTTGTGCCCCTACTGCGCTGAAACATACTTTAAATACAGTAAACAGACTTTTTAAAGTGCACTCATATTATGTAATGGATAAGTACCTTAACCAAATAATTTTCTGCTAAAAAAAACACGGAAATTATTTGTAAGGTACTAATGGGCAAACGTACACTACTGAAGGAGCACCTTGTCTAGGAGCTTCCATTTTCAGATTGCTGTTCGATTAATCATCCAAATCCAATTGAAGTCGTTAATCTTTCTCCCTGCCAGCTTCTGTCTGTATGAAAACATAAAACATCTTCCTTTTTAACCGAAGCAATAACAACCCCTGGTGTATCTGTTCTTATTTTACATAATTTATTGAAATAGTCCTGCGCTGCCGAAGAATAAAGCAATAAGGTAAAGAGGTGGTGGTGTGTCATTTTTTTACTAAGGTAATTTAATAAAAAATAAGGTTTAAGAACAACAATAACAAAAGATAGAACCGCAGAATATCGAATAAGGAATTAAGAATGTCGAAGTATTTGATTTAGATATTTGAACATGTAAACTATTTCAGGACTTGACACTTTAGTATTATTTTCAAAATAAAACTGACTATTTTTTATTGAACAGTCAGACAGGCCGGGGTGTTAAATTTCGTTGATATAGAGCGGCTTAAAACCCTTATGCTTCAGAACGAACAGTGACAATCAAGCATCTCTACAAACCAGCTATGGCTTTAGTTCCTCTAACCCCGTAAAAGCGGGACGAAAGAACGTGCCAAATTCGGGTAATAAGCAACCGGCAGAGTATCATAAAACCGTCCCGGATTTGAGACGCCAGTCCCGGAAATGGGACGGTTTATTGTTATCATCCCATTAAATAGAGTTAAAAACGCATTTTTTTATGGCATGTATTTCGCAATGAAATAGTTTTAAATAATATGGAAGGCAGGTAATTACCCGCAAAATAATTGTCAGGTAATATATTTATGTAGAGAGACCTGTTTACCTTTTTAATCTCAGAGGAAAGTTGCATGAATTTGAAATCTCTTGTATTCTGTTTGTGGAGTCTGGTACTAGTACAACTCACCGGTGCAGATGTTTTACTGGATGACTTTGCCAATCATTTCGGCGGGGCCAACGACCAATGCCATATCGGCGAAGCATTCGGGTTCAGTATTGGGGGGCAAAACAATATTGATACCGGCGGCGGCTGGTGGAGGCCTTTTACCGATACCCTGGGAACGGTTATTACCAGCGGATCGGGTACCACTCTTGACAGTTCAACCTATCCCCAACTCGTTGATGCATCCGCCATGCATATCTTTTTAAAAACACATCTCAGTAATGCCAATATAGTTGATACCTGGCCATACGCGTATATGTCCTGCAATATGGTGGGGAACGACTACACTTATTTTGATTTCAGCAACCTGACCAGTATTAAACTCACGGTAAAGGGATCCGGCACTATACGTATTGCGTTCAGGACAAAAGACATTTGTGACCTTTTCGTTAATGATACCTCAGCCTGGGGGTTTTATGGCTATACAGTTGTCCTCACTACTGACTGGAAAGAGGTTATTATCCCAACGGCTCTGTTAACACCGGAATCTTTATCCCCTCCTGCTGATTCATCGTGGGCCTGGGATCACGGAAAAGGTGCGGTAAAAACTTTCGAGATATATGCAATTCCTGATGATGATACTGCTACCTATGACAGTACAGACCTGTATGTACAAGACATTACCTTTATAGGACTTGACTGGAAAGAAGATTTCAATTTTGAATATATAGAGTTGCCCCAATTAACAGCTACGCCGGGTGATGGTACCCATTTTATCATTGATACCGCCATTTCACTCTCGACTGCTATTACAGTGGTACACCAGATCTATTATACCACGGATGGCTCAGAGCCTGACACGTCAAACGCATCACAGCTATATTCAACGCCATTTACTGTTTCCGGCGATACGGTAACGGTAAAAGCGGTTATCGTGGTCAATGGTACCATTCTGGAATCAAAGACCTGGACCTATTTTCAGGATGTTATAGCGGTAACGGTTACAGCGACCCCGGGTGACAGCACCCATTTTGATCTTGATACAACGGTTACATTACTCGCGAATCCTGCTGACGCATCTATTCATTACACACTTGACGGTACGTTACCGACCACAGGTTCACCACTCTATACCGGGCCAATAACCATTAAGCAGAACACTCTACTTCGTGTAATGGCCTATAAAGCCGGGTATATCGGTTCCTATGGTTCCTGGAGCTATATCTGCGATCTTTTGGCATCATGGATAATCGCAAACCCCGGTGACAGTACCTCGTTCACCGACTCACTGCACGTGAAGTTTACCACTAATGCAGATACCGTATACTATACCACGGACGGTTCAGATCCTTCTACCAGTGGCATACTTTATACCGGCACATTCAGAATCACCGGTGACACCGTTATCGTGAAAGCTATTGCAGTGGGTGACGGGTATGATACTACTGCCGGTTCATGGATCTATTTCGGGAATATGACCGGTATCGGCGGATCATCAAAGACACTGACCTGCAACCGTCTTTCGTTACAATCGTATTTCCAGGCCGGTTATAAGATAATACTGACCGTCGGCATTCCAGATAACGCCACCGCTCAATTGGTGATTTTCAATCTGGCCGGCAGAAAAATCTTTGAGCAAACCATTCAGGGATACGGCTTCCATACTGTTACGATACCCAAACACCTGATTGGTAAGGGAGTTTATCTGTGCAGGCTTATGCATGGCGATAAAAGTATTACACAAAAGAGTATTATACAGTAGTGTATTATACAGGAAAGAATCGTAAAGGCCATCAGGGATATCAATATCTCAACTATCATTTACACGGGAGCAGCACATGCTTTATAAACACTTCTCACAACTACTATCATCCTATATACTATTCTTTTTTTGTACCACACTTTTTGCCCAGAATACCATTGTAGATACGTGTGGAACGAATGGGAACCTGAATAATTTTTTAGGGGAATGGTATCTCTATGATGATAACCCGAAGAAACCTGATATCACCGGAATTTGGATAGATTCTATAGGATTTATAGATTCACTTGCAGGTGGTAATTCAAAAATAACCAACTTCTCCAAAATCAATATTAAGGATTACGAAGAGTTCTCAATGACTGCGGGAGGCAGTCCTGGGACACCCGGGTATTGCGCTAAAATCGCCATTAAATTTGGTGACACGTTACCACATTGGGGACAGAAAGAAACAGACGTGTACGGCTGTTTTACCGGTATAAAGACCAACCTCTCCCCTGAGGACACTACTCTGGATTTGACATGCGCGACAAGGATCAGCTACTGTGCTAAAGCATCCGATACCATTTATATTGAGTTTATTGTTGAGACGAAGCAGGGAACGTTTGATTACTTCAACACCTACTATCGCTCCGGACACTATATTACGCCTGGATGGCGGCAATACGTTGTATATCTGCGTGAAAAAGACACCTTAAATCCAAATGATTCCATGTATCTCTATCAACCCAAGTGGGCAATAGATGATATAGCTAATATGTTTCTACCATGGGAAACTGAACAGCATGCGATACTTCCTTTTGATATTTCAAAAGTAACGAAATTAAGATGGGAACTTGGTGGTGCGGGTGAGGATGGACACGAGAATAAAAACTGGCATGAGCAGCCAGGTTCTATATGGGTTGATGATATCATTATTCATGATTATGCATGGAATTATCATACACTGGCCGCTCATCCCGGTACAGGGACATGTTTCAAAGACTCGCTCACCATTACATTCATCTCATCGAGCAGCTTTATTTTTTATACCACTAATGGTTCTGAGCCGGACACAACAAATCCTGCGCAATTATATACTGCTCCGTTCACCATTTATAACGATACGGTGGTGGTAAAGGCGACGGCCGCCGGAGGAAATTTACTGCCGGTATGTAAATCATGGGTGTATTATAAGTGCTCCACATATGCGCCGCTTGTCGCCAGCCCTGTTAATGGAACCCAGTTTATTAATTCCCTCGTAATCTCACTCTTTACTGCCAGCGGCTGTACTATCAACTACACGACTGACGGTACTGAACCGACAAAGGCCAGTCCTGTATATACCGGTCCCTTTACCATTTCCGCGGCCGGTAACGTGTTTGACTCTGTCGTGGTAAAGGCATTAGCAACAGGCAAGCATTACCTGGATACCAGGAAAACATGGACCTATTACAATATCGCTACCGCCATTCAATCAAATAGCCTTTTTCACGGTGAGCATCTCTCAATGGTAATCCAACCCAATGCAAACAAAACACTGCGACTTCTTATCGGTATTCCATACAAAAACAGTCAAACAGCACATCTTGCACTATACACTCTCGCCGGGCGCAAACTGGTTGAACAGATAATTACAGGCTATGGATATCATAAGATAAGCTTTACGCATAGCGTACTCAGCCGGGGTGTATATATTTGTAAGCTGACAAATGGTAAAAATCGTATTATGCGGAGAATACTCTTCAGGTAAACTGCTATTTTACATCAGTCGGGATTGGATTGGCACCTGTGGTGACCGTATCCCGGATATCCCCTTTTTCGAGGTAAAACATTTTACGGTGCTTCTTATCGTTGATAATTCTTTTAAAACTGTGAAAAGAGAGGTAAACTCCTGGAAAAATTTCACCCTGAACCCTGAGGATCGGCTGTAAACAGACCGGCATTTCCTGTTCAATTTCCATTTTCTTCTTTTTCAGCTCTTCAATTTTCATATCCAGGTTCATCTTGTCTTCAATTACTTTTTCAATTTTCTCTATCAGTCGTTCGAAGAGATTCTTAATCTTTTTATTTGAAATTTCTATCTCTGTC
>CBDVBE010000373.1:0-6475 GCA_965372145.1 uncultured bacterium
CAAAAGTCAAAGATCAAAGAAAACATAAAGATAATAAGATCAAAAATTAAGATCAAAAGTCAAAGATCAAAGAAAACATTAAAGATCAAAGAAAATATATGGATGGTATTAATAATGAGCGACAGGCCTGATGATTTGTAAGAGAGGACATTTTTATTTGCTAAAAGGGTCAGGGAGTTCATAAAAAGGCTACCACGGTCTATCGCAAATCAAAAAGACAGTACCCAGTTGATTAAAGCTTCGGGTTCTGTGGGGGCAAATTATATTGAAGCTAAAGAGAGGGTAAGTGATAAAGATTATTTTTATCGTATAAAAGTCTGCAAAAAGGAAATACGAGAAAGTACTTTTTGGTTGAAGTTGCTCGATACCGGAGAGGATGAAACGCTGGAATCTGAGCGAAATATCTTACTCAATGAATCAATTGAGATATCGAAAATTTTCTGGTCAATTGCTAAAAAAGAAAAAAAATAAAACCTATTAATGAAACATTTTAATCCTCAATCTTTGATCTTTGATATTTGTTCTTTGACATTTGCTCTTTGTTCTTAGATATTTGTTCTTTGATCTTTGAACTTAGATCTTAGATCTTTGAACTTAGATATTAGATCTTAAATCATAGACTTTTGATTCTTTTAACAATCTAGGAGAGGTGTCCGAGCTGGCCGAAGGAGCACGCCTGGAAAGCGTGTATACCGCGAGGTATCCAGGGTTCGAATCCCTGCCTCTCCGCTTTATAAGAGTTAAGGTCAAAGATCAAAGGAAACATAGAGATTAATGAAAACAAAAAATAAGATCAAAAGTCAAAGATCAAAGGGCAAAGATCAAGGAATAAATTATAATAAAAGGGTTAAGATCAAATTTTAAAGATCAAAGAGTAAAGTATGATAAAAAAGACTAAGATAATAGGTCTAAGAACAAATAAAAACTAGTAACAATTTTTTGTTCTTTTATTTTTTTATTTTTTTGACCTTTGTTCTTAGAACTTTGATCTTTTATCTATATATATTTTGATACTAAAACACGGGGCCAGGCCCTGCGCAACAGAAGTCTGTGAATCCCGCCAGGCCTGGAAGGGAGCAACGGTAAGCAATCGCTTCGTGTGCCGCAGGTAAACTTGGCCCCCATATTAAAAGCTCGGTTATGGTGAGGGTGACGATACCCTTTTGGGTTACGTAAACAGGTAAGGGTATTAAAAAAAGGCTTCCTGACCTTGACCGAGTAACGAAACGGGATTCATAACCCTAACCCGGTAACGAGATCGTATGAGCTATCTTGTCTTTGCACGAAAATGGCGCCCGCTTACCTTTGATAATGTAGTAGGGCAGAATCATATCACCAGTACCTTGAAACGGGCGATTGAAAAGAACCGCGTTGCCCACGCCTATCTTTTTACCGGCACGCGGGGTGTTGGTAAGACCACGACAGCCCGGATTCTCGCACGGGCGCTCAACTGCGACAGTGGCCCGACCCCTGATCCATGCGGCACCTGTGAGAGCTGCAAGAATATTATCAATGGCTCCAGCTTTGATGTGCTCGAAATAGACGGAGCGTCAAATAGCGGCGTGGATGACATCCGCGAGCTTCGGGAAAATATCAGTTATACTTCAATGGGCGGCAAGTACCGTATTTTTGTTATTGACGAAGTGCATATGCTTTCCAAAAGTGCGTTTAATGCATTGCTTAAAACGCTGGAAGAGCCACCGAAGAATGTTATTTTCATTTTTGCGACTACAGAACCGCAGAAGATACCTGAAACCATTCATTCCCGGTGTCAGCGGTATGATTTCAGGCGTATTGCCACGGAGCAGATCGTTGCCCAGCTTGAAAAGATATGTAACGAAGAACAGATCGCCTTTGAAAAGAGCGGACTGGACCTTATCGGCCGCCGGGCTGATGGCAGTATGCGCGATGCCTTGAGCCTTCTTGACCAGGTCTACTCATTTTGTCAGGATAGTATTACCGAAAAAGAGGTACGGTCGGTTCTTGGTATTGTTGAAACGGAGCTGTATAGCAGTATATTGGAAGCGGTTGCTGAAAAAGCGTCGTTGCCGGTGTTGGATGCGGTTGAAGATATCCTTAATCGGGGATTTGACCTGCTGGAATTTCTCGTCGGCTTTCAGGAATATCTTCGCACCCTGCTTTTTGTAAGGCTTCCCGGTGTTATTGAAAACCAGCGTATAGCTCTATCGCTTGACACACTGAAACAACAGACCGATTATGCGTCACGCTTTTCAGAGACTGATCTGCTCCGTATGATTGAGATCATTCGAAGGGCTGAATCGGAACTGCGGTGGAGTTCTTTCCCCCGCTTTCTTATAGAAACGACCTTGCTGAAACTGGTTTTTATGGACAGTACCGTTTCGGTGGAGCAGATACTTACCTCTCTCAAAAAAGGTACGATTCCCCAAAACACCCGGGGTGCTTCCGGGGTTGATTTTTCAGACGGTAAAAAAAAAAGTGATGACTCACCGGTAGACCGGACTCCTGTTCCGGAACATACGGTATCAATACCCCGGGAAGTAGACACCAACTCTTTCAGTACGGAGCAGGAACAATCGGAGCCTGTTGATCTTGCAGCCCGGTGGCCTGCCTTTATTGAAAGGCTCATGGAAGACTGGCCGAATGTAGGTACTTTCCTTTCAATGGCTTATATAGCTGAGAGTACCGACCATTCCATTGATCTTCGTTTTGAAAAACAATTCGGGTTTCAGTTTTCAGAGATTACAAAAAAGAATAATCGTGAAATTATTGAAAAGATGCTGGTGGCTTTTGCGGGAAAGCATATTGATATTCATATTACTATTGAGAAACAGGAGGCGGGAAAAAAGGATACATCCAAAAAGGCAATTGAAGAAAAGGAGCATATACCGCCATCATTAGAGGATGATATTGTAAATGAACCGATTATTCAAAATGTTATAGAAATATTTGACGGCGAAGTCTTGTAACAAGGAAGGTTGTATGGCAAAAAACGTTAATAAAATGCTTAAGCAGGCCCAGAAAATGCAGGCCCAGCTTATGAAGGCGCAGGAAGACCTGAACAAAGAGGTGGTTGAAGGAACTGCCGGCGGTGGTATGGTCAAGATTACCCTTAATGGCGCACAGGAGATACAGTCCGTCTCTCTTAATGCGGAAATCGTTGATCCGGATGATGTTGAGATGCTTGAAGATCTCATTGTGGCTGCATTTCAGAATGCCCAGGAAAAGGTGAAGGAGTTGTCGAACAGCACAATGGGTAATCTTACTGCAGGTATGAATATTCCCGGCCTGATGTAAAATGATTGCCCCGCTTGAAAATCTTGTTGATGCGCTGAGCAAGCTGCCGACTATCGGAAAGAAGAGCGCATGGCGACTTTCGTTGTTTCTTCTCGAGCAGAGCGATGAAGAGGTCGGTTATCTTGCCCGGTGTATTCGGGAGCTTAAAGAGCATACGGTAATCTGCAGAGAGTGTTTTAATTACAGTGAGTCTGAGGTGTGCTCGATATGTGCATCTATGTCGCGGAACCGGTCTGTGATCTGCGTGGTGGAGAAACCGCTCGATGTTTTTACTATTGAAAGGTCGGGGCGGTATCGGGGATTGTATCATGTGCTGGGCGGCGTTCTTTCGCCGATTAACGGTATTACCTCCGACAAATTACGTATCAGTGAATTACAGACGCGTATTGACACGGAAAAACCGGAAGAGCTCATTATAGGATTGGGCGGCAGTGCGGATGCAGAGACAACATCACTCTATATTTCCCGCCGGTTTGCCGATAGCGGTGTTCGGATTACCCGTTTTGCCCGGGGGCTTCCGGCCGGTACGGAACTGGAGTATGTCGACCAGTTAACATTAAACCAGGCGCTTAATGAACGAGTCTCAATAGAGTATCATACTGAGAAAGAGGAGACAGAATGAGAAGTACGATTCTACAATGGATCAGGAAAATAGGCGGATCACTGTTTTTCCTTGGCTATGCCCCGCTCATGCCGGGAACCGTAGGTTCTTTCGCCGTTATCTGCCTTCTATGGTATTTTCATGATGATGTTGCCCGTTATTTTACCCCGCAGTATGCGGTTACTTTCTGGCTTTGCTATCTGCTGTTTTGTGCGCTCTCAATTTTTCTTTCCGGTGATTCCAGGGAGATATACGGTTCAGAAGACTCGGGACGGATTATTATTGACGAGTGCGCAGGGCAGCTGATCACTTTTTTTCTCCACCCGTTATCCTGGCGTGTACTCATACTTGGGTTTTTTCTCTTTCGGTTTTATGATATTGTGAAACCGTTTCCCGTGTACAAATTTGAAGAAATTGAGGACGGTTTGGGAGTAACCATGGATGATGTTGCTGCGGGAGTTTTTGCCAATGTATCTTTGTTTGTAATTATATGGGCATACCATGTCATTAAAGCCCAGTTGTAAAGACGCCGCGGTTCTCCTCGGAAAGGCTCTTCTTAGGAAAGGCTGGACCGTTTCAACCGCTGAATCCTGTACCGGCGGTATGATTGGTGCGGTAATAACCGCGGTTCCCGGATCTTCCTCGTGGTTTCGGGGCGGGATTATCGCGTATGATAATACGATAAAGATATCACAGCTTAATGTCCCGGAAGACACTATACAGGAATATGGCGCAGTAAGTGAACAAACCGTAGCTTCAATGGCGCAGGGTGTTGCTCAGAGATTCGGCACCGAATGTTCGATTGCGGTTTCCGGTATTGCCGGTCCTGATGGCGGCACAGAAGAGAAGCCGGTTGGTCTCGTATTTATAGGGATTTATAGCAATGGGAAGACAACCGTTTTTAGAGACACCTTTTCCGGGGACAGGGAAATGGTCAGGGAACAGGCCGCAGAAGCAGGGATAAGGGGTTTAATGAAACAATTATAAGCAGCATATGGATTTGAATAGAATATAAATAGGAAGGCGTTCCCCATGAGGGGACGCCTTTTTAACCTTTTTTTGAAAAAATATTGCACTTGATTAAGGCATGTGTTATCCTTATATTGATCACCTTTTTACGGGTGGTTATGAAGTGCATTATGAAGTAGTGTTGAAAGGGGTGTGCGCGCTTGATGCCTCGACTAACGGGTGGGCAAAAAGTGGGCTGCAGCCCCTTTCTTGTTTTGTAATCGACTGTTTGTATAAAAAGGTTGCGGTTCGCGGGAGAGAAAAAAGATATAAGCAGCTAATCAATGGTATAGGTCGTGTCGTCTGCCGCAAGACTTTCATAACTGTTTTGTTTATAAAACTCTCGGGCTCTTTTATTGTTTTTATCAACTTTAAGGATTTCCAGCGCTATATCAGCAGCTTCTCGCACCTCACCTCTTTCTTCCATGAGAAACGCCTTTTCCATGGTAATATCATTTTTTAAATGCTCGATAGGAGGCAGAGATTTAAGAATTTTTTCAACCTGACCATAGTTACCGCTCAGACGGTATAGTCTACACGATTCAACAAACGATCTAGGATAACTCATATCAAGAATATCAGAAAGAGCATGAGAGAGATGTGCTGCACTAAGGTAATGTCCGGCCATTTCACACATAGTGGCCCCCGCGTAATAGCCAAGGAGCATGTCAGGATTTTTTTTAACCAGCTTCTTATATTTTTTAATAAAAGGATCCCATTCAGCGACTTCGGATTCATAGGCTGCAGCAAGGAATTCTCCAAGTTTTTTTACCTTATTTCCCCTACTGCTTAATACAGCGGTTTCCATGAAATTTCGATTTTTGTTAGTTATTGTAATGTGTAATATTTGAAATACCTGGTATAAAAAGGTGTCGAGCCGCATACCAAGTTTATTAATAGAGAACTGTTTTGCTTCAGCAAAAAGGGGTTTGTCGCTGAATGGAGAGACAACCTTGCCGAAGAAATTGACATCGGTATCTTTCCCAATATTAACCTGACCTTCACAGAAAAGCCGGTTATATTCACATTGAATATAGATGATATAGTCTGCTGATAATTTCTTTGCGGCATCGAGATATTTTTCCACTGCAATGGGTTGTTTATACTCCATATAGTCACGTACTAACTCGGTAAGTGCTTCAGGAGGAACCACAGAAACGGCTTCAATACCGGTAAGCCTGAAATAGAGATGATTTTCACAGAGCTGTAAAATCCATTTGTCCTCAAGCGGGGCATTGCCGTATTTAGTTACCGGTCTGGTAATGAGTATTTTCGTCGGCGTTCCTGAGAATGTTGATGTTGTTTCTAGAAATGATGCGGAAGTGTTATCGGTGGATCTATTGAGAAAGGGGCTGGTCCAGTTGGATTGGGCAAAAGAAATGGTGATGAAAAGGGTAAGTATAAGTAGTCCGGTTTTAATCTTTCGCATATTTTCTCCAATAATTAAATTAACGTATGTAACATAGTAACATCAATCACTTTCTGTTTTTTTATCCATAATGTGTATAACGATGAAGGGGCACCTGTTACTAGAGAGTCGCACATCCAGGATGTGTTTTGATGTGGCAAGAAATTCCCGCATGGTTATTT